>JAOZRC010000066.1 GCA_029940345.1 Desulfobacterales bacterium | reverse complement strand
TAATCCGGCCCGCTCCGTTCGTTCAGCGCCCAGAGCCAGAAATAGCGCCTCAACACTTAGCTTTTTTATCCGCTCAATTGACAAGTCATATTTTTCATAGCCTTCACGGTTATATATGGTTGTTTTTGCTGCGGGCAATTCGTGCTTTCAGTCTGCTGACAACTTCGGGAGCCAGATCCGGTTCCGCAGGCTCCCGTCTGTCCAGAATTCTGTCAGCCTCGGAAGGCGTGATTCGGCCCCATTTCCTCAGCAGACTTTCAAAAGACGCCTTCTGCCTGACGACATTCTCATCCGAAACGACACGCACCGTATAGCCTCCCGACATCTGACTGGTCAGGATGTAAATTATATACTGAGTCAGCGGAACGGCCTCTCTCTTAGCCAGAACTTCAAGATTTTGGTACAGGGTTTTCGGTAGTTGCAAAGTGACTTCGTTCATCAGTTCTCCCGATCTGAAAGATATTCCAGGAATTTCACAGGGGTCATCACTGTCAGACCCAGAGTTCTCACAGCCTCCTCAAAATCCCGCACATTGGCGGTGACTACCAAGGCACGAGCGTTCATCGCACAGTCAATGATGTGGTCATCACCTGGATCCGGCGAGGCCGGACGCCATGAGAACCAGATTCTCACAAATTCCGCATGGTCTCCGACCAGCTTTGTCAGCAACGGCTTTGTCTCATCCCATCGGTGTTCTGAAAATGTTTGGGGAAAGAACATCCTATTCCAGACAAGCACACGGGAGATGCCGAGTAATCTTGCGGCAGCCGATCTGTTTCCGCCGGTCTTTTCCGGGAAATTTATGAAATTTTGTTTGTAAAAAACAGCATCCTTCATTTGTTACTTTACACTTTTATTTTTTTAGCCACGAAATACACGAATTACACGAAAAATATGAAAACGTAAATACCAAAAGTGTAAATTTTATTTTATAATTAATGAAGGATGCCCAAAAAACCTGTAATTTTTTCCAGGGCATTGTTAACCGATACGACAGTTCCATCCGGATCAACGATCATCAACCATTCCCGCATGGTGTTCACCACCGTTTCCCAGCCCATGTTCAATTCTTGCCCAAACATTACTCACCCCCGTTAAACCTTAACACCTGTTAAACAACCTCTCCTTAGCATCTTAACGCTTTTTACGTGTCAGGTAAGTGTTATTAAAAAAATGCACGTCATTAACCCACCGATAATACAGTTTTATATCTGATTATTAAAAATTATGGATATGAGTGGCACACTTTTTGCTTTGATGTATAGTAATTTATAAAAACAGATAAAAACGGAAAAACAGGATATTGAAAGAAAAAGCCGATTATATTCTTGATGTCAGGGGGATTATCAGCCCTGTCACATTATTAAAAGTCAGCAGCCTTTTTAAAAAAATGAAGCCTGATGAAGTGCTTGAGATTCTTGGGCGTGACCCTGAAACACGGACATTTCTCTTTAAAATACTACCGGAGGGAACATTTAAACTGGTTGAGAAGTCTGTTTTATGTGATGAGCAGTTGTATTATCGGATTCGTATTATAAAGGTGAATCCTCAATAATACTTTAATTCTAACACGATAGACTTTCAGAAAATCACCTGATTTTAAAATTTGGCACCGCGTTATCAGTCGGAGATATACTATGGCGTATTAGCTCCTCCCTCTGGTCTTGTGAAATAATTATCTGAAAGTCTACAAAAATTGGCAAGGAAACAGATATGAGCTTGAAAAAGAGGTTATTATCGAAAGAGTTTGTTGTTCTGGCCGAGATGCACACCCCCAAGGGGGTGAATATTTCCGAGCTGGTGAACAATGCGCGCCGTATCAAAGGGCGTATTGATGCTGTGGTTGTTCCGGACATGGACAACGGTGTCATGCGAATGAGCGCACTGGCTGGCGGAGTCCTAATGCATCAACAGGGTTTAGAAGCGGTTATCAATGTTTACTGCCGTGACAGAAACAGGATGGCCCTCCAGGGGGATATTCTGGCGGCGCATGTTTTGGGTATTCAGAACCTGATCGTTGTCAAGGGTGAAGAGATGGCAAGCTGTGATCATAAGGATGCCAGGATAGTGAATGACCTGGATGAGATACAGCTTTTGGAGGTTGTGCGCAGACTTCAGGATGGTTCTGACATGGCCGGATTTGATCTTGCAGGCGCTCCTGAGTTTACCCTTGGCTGCACCCTGGGAAAGTTTGCTGACGATGCTTCCCTTGAAAAGGAGCTGGAAATAGCAAAGCGAAAGGCAGACGCCGGGGCACAGTTCATAATCACACCCCCCATATTTGACATAGATTATTTCTCATCCGCGGCGGACAAGATCAAAGCCTTGAATGTGCCTGTGATCGCAACTGTTTTTCTGATTAAATCGGTGGGAATTGCAAGGTACATGTCCGTAACCGAGCCTGAAAGCCGCGTAGGGGAAGACCTTATAAAAAGGATCAGAAAGTCACGGGATCGGGAGACCGAGTGCCTCAAGATTGCCGGTGAGTCCATAGAGGCTTTGAAAGATAAAGTTGACGGCGTCCTTGTGGTAACTCTCGGATGGGAACACAGACTGCCGACTATTTTGGATTATGCTCAACTATAAAGGGATAAAAATGCAAAATCAAAACTCTGTTCAGACTGGTAAAGTGCTGGTTGTCGGAGGAGGTGTCGGTGGAATCCGGGCCGCCCTGGATATTGCGGAATCCGGCGGCGATGTGGTGCTGGTGGACAACGCCTATTCCATTGGGGGTCTTATGACCCAACTTGATCGTACTTTTCCCACGAATAATTGCGATCTGTGTACATTATCCCCCCATCTTTCCGAAAGCGGCCGTGAACTGCACATTGATCTTAAAACCATGACTGATGTGACAGGCATTCAAGGAGAGGCCGGAGCCTTTGAAGTAACCCTTAAAACCTGGCCCCGATACATAGATGTTGAAAAATGCACCGCCTGCGGAGAATGCCTCGAAAGCTTCCCGGAGTGCATCCGGTTTACGCCGGGCCTTGATCACAGGGCGCCCACATGTATGCGGTATCCCCAGGCGACCCCCTGGTCCTATTCTGTTGATATGGATAAATGCAACGACCCGGAGGCCCTGGAAAAGACATGTAAGATAGGAGCGATCCTGCCAGATGATGAGGCCAAAGAGACCCTGATTGAGGTCAGTGCGGTTATCCTGGCCCCCGGCGCTTCGATATTCGATCCGTCTCATCTGGATCACTTCGGAAAAGGGCTTTACGACAATGTGTTTACAAGTCTTGAGTACGAAAGAATCCTGTCAGCGTCAGGCCCTACGGGAGGAATCCTTGTAAGACCATCGGACGGCAAGCAGCCGAAAAGAATCGCATGGATACAGTGCGTCGGCTCCCGTGGAATCCAGAAAGGAGCCGCTTCCTACTGTTCAAGCGCCTGTTGCATGTTCGCAACCAAAGAGGCCATCGTAACCCGCGAGCGTTTCAAAGATGACATCGAAACGGTCATTTTCTACATGGACATGCGGACTTCGGGAAAGGATTACGAACTGTACTACCAGAGGGCCAAAGATGAATTCGGTGTCCGTTTTGTCAGGAGCCGTCCTCACAGTGTCGTTCAAAACCCGAAAGATATGAACCTTGCGGTCTGTTACACGCAGGATGAAAAATCGGAAAACATAACCGAAGAATTCGATATGGTGGTTTTGTCCACCGGATTTATGATTTCCGAAGAAACCCGGGAAATGGCCGAAGTCATGGGAATCAAGTTGAATCCGCACGGGTTTGCGGAGACTGCCTCATTCAAGCCGGTTGAGACTTCCAGGCCAGGGATTTTCGTGTGCGGAATGTTCGAAAGCCCCAAGGATATACCGGAAACCATGGTGCAGGGAAGCGCTGCTGCCTGTAAAGCGCTGGGCATTGTCCCGCGTGGAAAGCAAGCCAAGGCCCCGGCCGATTCCGCTGTGGAAAATCAGTGGGATGATTACGATGGGTATGAAGCGTTTCCTCCGGAACGAGACGTAACCGATGAAACACCCCGAACCGGCGTGTTCGTTTGCGATTGCGGCTTTAACATAGGCGGCGTTATAGATGTTCCGGCGCTTGTGGATTACTGCAAAACCATTGCGGGAGTTGAGGTGGCGATTGCGGTGGGACACGGCTGTTCAGGGGAATCCCAGAAAAATATAGAAAGCTATATAAAAGAGCATCAGCTTAACAGGGTTGTAATCGGCGGGTGTTCACCGCGAACCCATGAGACCAAGTTTCAGGACATGGTTCGCCGGGCGGGATTGAACAAGTATCTCGTGGAGATTGCCAATATCAGGGATCAGGACACCTGGGTTCATCGGGATCAGCCTGAAATCGCCGCGAACAAGGCCAGGGAACTGATAAGAATGGCCGTGGCGCGCGTTAAGTTGAGCATACCGCTTGTTGATTACACCCTCCCCATGAACAAGGACATCCTGGTGGTGGGCGGCGGCGTCGCCGGCATGACAAGCGCCCTTGCCCTTGCGGACAGGGGGTTCAAGGTGTTTCTGGCCGAGCGTTCGCCCCGGTTGGGTGGAATGGCGGCAAATATTCGAAAAACATTGGAAGGGGAAGATGTTCGCTCCAAGGTGGCAGAGATGATCGAGCGAACAATGAATCATGAAAAAATTCAGGTCATGGCTCCGGCGATCATCGTCGATCACTCTGGTATGCCCGGCATGTTCACCACCGGTGTGCAGTCCGGCCCCCAAATGTTTTACACCAGCATAAAACACGGTGTCACCATTCTTGCCACCGGAGCCTTGCCGAACAAGCCTTCCGAGTATCTTTTAAATGAGCATGACGCAGTTGTCACCCAGTTGGAACTCGACGAAAGAATCGAAGATGACCCGGATTCCGTAAAAAACGCCGCTAATGTGGTTATGATTCAGTGCGTCGGTTCCAGGACAAAGGAGAACCCGAACTGCTCGCGTGTGTGCTGCCAGGCAGCCGTTAAAAACGCCTTGCGCATTATCGATCTTAACCCTGATGCCAATATCATCGTTCTTTATCGGGATATGCGGACGTATGGCTTCCAGGAGGATTACTACAAGGAGGCCAGGGAGAAGGGGGTTATATTCGTAAGATATTCTCTCGAAACTAAGCCCGCAGTCGAGGCTGATGAGGATAAGGTCACTGTGACATTTAACGAGCCGATCTTAGGAATTAAGGCCTCTGTTACGGCGGATATTCTATGTCTCAGCACCGGCTTTATTTCAGATGACGAGTCAACGGAAGACCTGGGCTTCATATTTCATCTCCAGAGAACCGATGATGGCTATTTTTTGGAAGACCATATCAAGTTAAGACCGGTTGATCTTCCGGTGCCCGGGTTCTTTGTTGCCGGCACGGCCCACTCACCTAAAAACATACGTGAAAGCATCGCCCAGGCTCAGGCCGCGGCAGGAAGGGCGCAGACCCTTCTCTCCCAGGATGAAATCAACCTGGGCGCTTCCGTGGCCAAGGTGGACGGTAAAAAGTGCGCCGCCTGCCTGATTTGTGTTCGCGCTTGCCCCTACAGTATACCGTTTATAAACGCGGACGGGTATTCCGAAATAGATCCGGCAAGATGTCACGGGTGTGGAATTTGCGCGGCTGAGTGTCCCGCTAAGGCGATCCAGTTGATGCAATTCCAGGACGATCAGATTCTGGCAAGGCTTGACGGACTTTTTGAAAGGATGAATTAAATGAAAGATTTTGAACCTGTAATAGTCGCTTTCTGCTGTCACTATTGCGCCTATACGGCCGCCGATATGGCTGGAAGCAAGCGGATCGCTTATCCCGCCAATGTGAAGATTATTCGTGTTCCATGCAGCGGAAAAGTTGATACGATTCATATAATGAAGGCCCTGGAAAACGGCGCTGACGGTGTCTATGTAGCCGGATGCCTTGAGGGTGACTGCCATTTTAAAAACGGCAATCTCAGGGCTTTGCAGCGCGTAAAACAGGTGCAGGCGCTTCTGGAAGAGATCGGAATTGAGCCAGAGCGTGTTGAAATGGTTGCCATGAGCGCCGGCATGGGAGAACGTTTTGCAGAAGTTGCCTTTGAAATAACCGATAAAATCCGCAAGCTCGGACCGAATCCGTTAAAAGCGGGTATGGAGAACGCAAAAGCGGCGTAACCCGCTGCTTTACAACTCAATGTTCAGGCGTTTGTTTTGTGTGTATTGCGCCATTTAGGGTGGGTGTGGCGTAGCGAAACCCACCGTTTTTTGCAGGTTAAACGATGGTGGGTTACGCCGAGCTTCACCCACCCTACGATAAAATTGAGTTAAACAGATAAAAAATACTGAAAGGAAATAAGATGATTACCGCTGAAAGAAAACCGATGGAAGAAATCATTGAGTCGGTAAGACCCTATAATCGGATTCTTCTTGTGGGTTGCAACGAGTGCGTAACCGTATGCGCGGCCGGAGGTCGAAAAGAGGTGGGAATTTTATCCTCAGCCCTTCAAATGGCATTTATGCAAGAGGGCAAAACGCTTGATATAAAAGAGCTTACCCTGGAGAGGCAGTGTGATCCGGAGTACGTGGAAGAATTGGTAACGGTTATTGATCAGGCCGATGCGGTTCTCTCCATGGCCTGCGGTTGCGGGGTTCAGGAAGTGGCGCGGCGTTATAAAGACAAACCGGTGTATCCCGCCCTCAACACACTGTTCATGGGAGCGGCCGAGCGCCAGGGAGTATGGGCCGAGCGCTGCCAGGGATGCGGAGACTGTATCCTCGGATTGACAGGGGGGATATGCCCGGTTGCCAGATGCTCAAAGCGGCTTTTGAACGGTCCCTGCGGGGGTTCAACAGCCGGCAAATGCGAGATAAGCCAGGATGTGGACTGCGTCTGGCAGTTGATTTGGGACAGGATGAAGGCCCTTGGCATAGAAAACCGCTATGAAGAAGTGATGACGGCAAAGGACTGGCGAACAAGCCGTGATGGCGGCCCCAGGAAAATTATCAGGGAGGACTTGGTATAATGAAAACTGAAAGCGTATTGGAAAAAGTTTTTAATTCGGGACAACTTGCCGTAACTTCCGAATGCGGCCCGCCGCGGGGCGCTCTTCCGGAAAAAGTGATTGAAAAGGCAAAAATGCTGGAGGGTTATGTTGATGCCATAAACGTAACCGACAATCAGACGGCTATGGTTAGAATGTCGAGTTTGGCCGCGTGCATCCTCATCAAACAGATTGGCCTTGATCCGATCTTCCAGATGGTGACCCGGGATAGAAACCGCCTTGCCATGCAAAGTGATATCATCGGCGCCTATTCCCACGGCATCAACACGATGCTATGCCTGAGCGGGGACCACCCGCACTTCGGAGATCACCCCATGGCCGCAAACGTTTATGACCTGGACTCCGTGCAGCTTGTTCAAACCGTGAGAAAAATGAGAGACGAAGGGAAATTCCAGGGGGGTGACGACATATTGAATCCGCCTAAAATGTTCATTGGTGCGGCGGCCAATCCCTTTGCCGATCCTTTTGAACTGCGGGTGGCGCGTCTTGCCAAAAAAATAAACGCCGGCGTCGATTTTATCCAGACCCAGTGCATCTACAACATGGCCAAATTCGAGACATGGATGCAAGGGGTGTGTGACCGCGGCCTCGACAAGAAGGTTCACATCATGGCCGGCATCACCCCTATGAAATCAGTCGGAATGGCCAGATACATGAAAAACAGGGTGCCGGGAATGGACGTGCCGGATGAAATCGTGAAACGGTTGGCCGGTGTCTCCAAAAAGGAGCAGCCCCAAGAGGGAATTAAAATCGCCGTGGAACAGATTCAAAGACTGAAAGAGGTGCCAGGGGTTCACGGTTTTCATATAATGGCCATTGAATGGGAACAGAAAGTTCCTGAAATAGTGGAAAAAGCGGGTCTCTATCCGAGGCCCGAAATAAAATAGTATCAAAACCAAAAATTGAAAGGAGATTATGATGAGCAACGATAAATTAATACTGGTAGTGGATGATGATCCCGATTTGGTGGAATCCGTTTCCATAAAGCTGGAAAGCGAAAACTTCAAAGTTCAAAAAGCGTATGACGGCGTCGAAGCATGGGAAAAAATCAAGGCCGAAAAGCCGGACCTGGTGATCCTGGACGTTATGATGCCGAGGAAAAACGGCTATGAACTGTGTGACGAGTTAAAGGCGGACGACAATTACAAGGATATCACCGTGGTTCTTCTCACCGCTGTGGGCGATGCTGTAACCTCAACAAGTTACACCCACATGGACGGAAAAACAACCATGGCCGATGATTTTGTTCCAAAGCCGATTGATCTTGACAATCTCATGGAAATTGTCAAAGAAAATCTTGATGTTTCTTAAAAACGTAAATCCCGCCCCTAGCCAAAAAGCGAAGGGGTGGGAAGGCAAAATAATATGAGCAGAATGCGGACGGAAGAAAAATTAAACATTGGCGGGGTTAAATTCACGGAAAACATTGCCCTTTTAAGCATCACAGAACCGATTTCCGGGAAAATTTCTAAAAAAAATACGGCCATGCTTTTTTTCAGCCTGCTTTCGGAAAACGAGATTAACATCTCCATGCTTTCCATGATCAGGGATGCTAAAACCGTACGAACCGATTGCTCCGTTGCAGAGGATAATCTCCATAAGATTTATAAGATTATTGCCCCTTTTCCTGAATTAAAAGAACGGCTGGAGGTCTTGCACAACCTTGGCACCATAAGCATTTATCCCCATAAATCCCTTATGAAGCTCCTGGGAAAAATTCTTTTCGCCTTTGGGAAAAAAAAGATACCGGTTTACAACATGACTTCATCCATATCCTCTTTCACCTTCCTGACCGAGTGTGACTGTTTGGAAAAAGCCGTAGAGGCGCTAAAGGAGAATTTCAAACTCCCGCAAAATCATGCCCCTTTCCAACAGCAGTTTTGCATAAAGCATGTTCATAAATAGGATTAAAACAGCATGGAAACAATAGCGGTATACTGGGAGCCGACCATAAAGACTTATGGGTTTAAAGAGGTATCCGATGTGAGCCTTGTCCGAATGGCATCGGATGATTTGGCAAAAATCGGCGCCTTGATACATGATCTTGACCCGGTAAAAAATGAATTCGCTCTTTTGTGGAATTATAATGACACCCAAAATGATACACAAAATGACACAAGGAGCATTTGCCTTGGGATGCCGGGGAAAGACCGGCGTCATGCAGTTGAACTGCTGAAGCAAAAATGCCTGTCAGAAAATATTGATTTCCTTGGCGAGACTTACCCGGTGGGTCTCGTCTATTTTCACGGCCCTCATTACGGTGATCGGTACGGAATAGCCGAAACGGTTTTCAAAACTCTGGACGGCAAGGTTGAGATAATTGCGGCCGGTTTTTCCGGGGCGGCGGTTTATCTTGTTTTTCCAATGGATGATGTTAAAACCGCTGTCTCGCTTTTATCCCAAACATTCGAGACTCCCGACAGTTACCATGAATAATAAAAAAACACATGAAGAGTCGGACTGGCGTTTCAGAGTATTCGATTCACTTTCTTTTCCCACCCTTATTCTGAAAACAAACAAGGAAATCATTTCCGCTAACAAAATATTTTTAGAACAATTTGAAGTATCTTACAGTGATGTAATCGGCAAGAAATGCTCCGATTATTTCAGAGAAGCGGATTTCCCTTGCACGCCGGAGGGATGCCCCATCCAAAAGATGATAGAGAGTAAGACCGGCTGCTCCATTTTAAACGATGTCAGGAAAGATGGAAACAAGGTGGTATGGGAAGAGCGCGTTTTTTCTCCCATACTGGATGATGAGGGTGATGTTGCATACATAATGGAGAGTGTCAGGGACGCCACACGCATAAAAAATCTGGAGAAACGACTCACGGGAATGACGGATCTTATGCGGAGTGTCATCCATAGTTCCGTTTCCGCTATTTTGGCGGCCTCCAAAGACGGTATCCTCATGAACAAAGCGGCCGAAGAGCTGTTTGGCTTTACGACAGAAGAAATTTCTTCGGCGGTGAAAGGAAAGGAAGCGGTAAATATTTATCCTCCCGGAGTGGCTCGGGAAATCATGAAAAAATTAAGGTCCCCTCTTTTTGGGGGAAAGGGCAAGTTGTCCAGCACTGAGGTGAATATATTAAACGCATCCGGAGAAGAGGTGCCGGTTCGCATGACCGCGGCAATCATTTACGAGGACGGACAGGAAACCGGCAGCATGGGCGTTTATAACGATTTAAGAGAACGGCTGGAAGTTGAAAAAAAACTGAAAGATGTGGAAACAAGGGCGCTTCATTCGGAGAAAATGGCCTCCATCGGCCAGCTTGCGGCGGGTGTGGCCCATGAAATAAACAACCCGCTCACCGGTATCATGCTATACGCTGACATGCTCCTTGAGAACATGGATGATAACGACGCAAGAAAAGAGGACCTTGGATATATCCTCGAAGACGCTGACAGATGCAAAGAAATCGTTAAAAATCTCCTTGTTTACAGCCGCCAGACAAACCCGAAAAAAGAAATTCTCATGATAAACGATCTCGTAAATCAAAGTCTTGCCCTGATCAGGGATCAGGAGATATTCATGAACATTGAAATAAAAAAAGAGATCTCCCAAGTGATGATGATGATACAAGGAGACAGAAACCAGATACATCAGGTGATTATCAACCTTATCATCAACGCGGTCGATGCAATGGATAAAAAAGGAAGTCTCAGTTTCCGAACTTACAGAAACAAAGAAAAGAGAAAGGTATCTCTCGAAATAGCGGACACCGGCTGCGGCATTGACAAGGAGAATATTTCCAAGGTATTTGACCCTTTTTTTACAACCAAGGAGCTGGGCAAGGGAACAGGACTGGGACTTAGCACCACTTATGGGATTATAAAAGAGAACGGTGGACACATATCCGTCAAGGAGACAGGTCGTGATGGGACAACCTTTCTCATAGAGCTTCCCCTGTATATACCAGGCAAGGATGAGGAGATGATCCAGGACATAGGTTTTTAAGATTTGAATTTGCTGTTTGGCTATCTACTCTTTTAAGGAATATTTTAAAGGTATGCATTATGAGTGATTATTCACAAAAACAGAATTTTGACCCGCGAATTCTAATTATTGATGATGAGAAAAGGGTTCGTGACGGATGCACAAAGGTGCTGACAGCCGAGGGATACTCTGTTTTTTCCGCCCAAAACGGCCAAGAGGGCATTAAAATGATCGAAGCGTCCCATTACGACATTGTTCTTTTGGATCTTATGATGCCGGGGCTTTCCGGTTTTGACGTTTTGGGACATGTAAAGTCGATCCATCCCGAGACGGTTCTGATCGTTATTTCCGGTTACGCTACTTTGGAACATTCGATTAAAGCCATGAAAAAAGGGGCTTTTGACTTTATTCCCAAGCCCTTTTCACCGGATCAACTTCGGGTGACAGTGTCAAAGGCCATTGATTTTACTTATGCCTTGCAGGACATTGCAACAGAAAAATCAAGGATGAGGATGTTGATCAATCATCTTACGGACGGGGTTTTGACCACGGACACGGAAAAAAATGTGGTTCTTGCCAACCCGGCCTTTTTATCCATGCTGGATTGCGGGAGCATAAGTGCCATAGGAAAATCCGTCAGCCAACTGACCGGCAACAAAAAGTTGCACGATCTTATTGATGCGTGCCTCTCCATACCGGATGGAGAATTCGCAGAGTTGACTGAAGAGATTGATGATCTGAATGAAAAAAAGAAAGTAGAGATGGTGATCGGGGCAAAAGCACTTCCATTCCGGGATCGAACCGGACGAAATATCGGAACCATAACCATGTTAAGGGACATTACGGCGGCGAACCGGATAAATCGTGAAAAGTCAGATTTCGTTTCCATGGTTTCCCACGAGATACGAAACCCCCTCGGCGCGGTCATGGCCCAACTGAAAATCCTTTCGGATGAACTGCTTGGGGAGATCAATGCCAGGCAAAAAGAGACCATCCAAAGGGCATCCTTACGGCTTAATGCGCTAGCGGAATTGACAACGGATCTTCTTGATCTTGCAAAAATCGAGTCGGGCCTTTTGGTCATGGAGAAAGAGCAGGTGGATATGAAGGCGCTTTTGGATGATCTGGTTTCGTTTCACCGGCCGGGAGCGGAAGAGAAAAACATATCCCTGAAATTGGAAACCGCATCGGGACTTGACCCGGTGCTTTCCAACAAAGTGAACATGGAAGAAGTCTTTTCCAACCTGATCACCAATGCGATTAAATATTCCCGGGAAGGAACCCGCATAACCCTAACCGCGAAAAAAGAGAAGAATTATCTTCTTATCAGTGTTGCCGATGAGGGCTTCGGCATGAGCCGGGAGGATCAGGATCGCGTCTTTGAACGCTTTTTCAGGATAAAAGATGCAAAAAGGCGCATGATAACAGGCACCGGACTCGGTCTGTCCATAGTAAAAAATATCATTGAATCCCATAACGGGATGATCCGATTGGAAAGTGAACCGGATAAGGGCAGTACGTTTCACGTCTATCTTCCGATTCATGATTAGAGCCTTAAAAAAAGATAATGGTTAAAACGGAGGTAATTTGTATGGCTGAAAGTGTGATGAAGCTATTTGGAAAACAAAAGAGCAAAATCATGGATAAGGTAAAGGAGATTCTTCCGCAAGGGGGCAATCTTAACCTTTGTCTCACATGCGGGGCGTGTTCTTCGGGATGTCCCGCCACAGGTCTCGACGACATGGACCCGAGAAAATTTTTGCGCATGGCGGCCCTCGGCATGGACGAACAAATCCTGGCATCTGACTGGCCCTGGATGTGCACAATGTGCCAGAGGTGCATCTATGTCTGTCCCATGAAAATAGACATACCGCAGCTTGTATTCTCTGTCCGGGCAATGCGGCCCAGGGAAGAAAGGCCCAAGGGAATTATCGGTTCCTGCGATATGGCGCTTCGAAACGAAAGTTGCAGCGCAATGGGGACAACACCGGATGATTTTACATTTGTTGTGGAAGACGTCCTGGAAGAATATGTAGAGGCCCAGCCGGAATTTAGCGATATGAAGGCGCCCATTGACAAACAAGGGGCCGAGTTTTTTCTAAACCAGAACTCAAGGGAGCCTGTGACAGAACCGGATGAAATGGTTCCGCTATGGAAGATTCTTCATACGGCCGGTGTCGATTGGACTTACGGCAGCAAAGGATGGGGCGGAGAAAATTACTGCATGTTCATCTCCGACGACGAAAGCTGGGAAAAAATCGTAAGAGTTAAGGCCAAGCAGGCAGATGATTTGGGCGTCAAGACCTACCTGAGTACTGAATGAGGGCACGTCACTTATGCAGTCCGGGCCGGACTGAAAAAATTCGACATTCCCCACAACTTTGAAGTAAAAAGCATCTACGAATATTACGCAAAATGGATCAGGGAAGGCAAGCTGAAACCAAATCCCGATTGGAACAAAGACCTTAAAATCAAGTTCACTCTACAGGACCCCTGCCAGATCGTGCGCAAGAGCTTCGGAGACGCCATTGCCGAAGACCTGCGTTATGCCGTAAAGGCAGTGATCGGTGAAGAGAATTTTGTCGACATGTATCCGAACAAATCGAACAATTACTGTTGCGGGGGCGGCGGCGGTTTTCTGCAATCAGGATTTAAAAAAGAGCGTCTCGAATATGGCAAAATCAAAGACCAGCAAATCAAGGATACGGGCGCCACTTATGTCATTGCGGCCTGCCACAACTGCCATGCCCAGATACACGAGTTGAGCGATGTTTACGAAAGTCACTATCAGGTTGTCCATTTCTGGTCTTTGCTTGCGCTCTCCCTCGGAATCCTCGGGCCCAACGAGAGAGCATACCTGGGAGATGACTTAAAAGATGTCTGGGTGTTTCATCCTGAAACGGAAATGTAGAAAATAGCTGCTTGATGACTACTACTACAACTCGGAAGTTCGTCCCCCACTTCGGCTAAATAATTTCAATGGGCAAATTGCAAATAAGCCCTACGATGATAGCAATGTAGGGCTACCAACATAAGCTGGGACACTAAATGTAGTCGTAGGTTGGATTGAGGA
>JAOZRC010000612.1 GCA_029940345.1 Desulfobacterales bacterium | reverse complement strand
CTTGGAGGCTGGGTTGAGGAACGAAACCCAGCTAAAGGCTTTTAAAATGCTGGGTTTCGTTCCTCAACCCAGCCTACTTCAACGCCAAAACCGACAGTCGTGAATTACACACCAGGCGCTTCTTTACATTGCATGTTTACCCATCGGGCATTGGAATTTAAAATAGAATTGACAATATTTTTAATCACATCTGCTTCTTCTGAAGATGAGCTTTGATTTCCCGTGTGTTTTACTGGAATATAAATAAGACCGGAACCATTGATTTCACTGGAAGATATGACTTTCTGATTCACTTCAGCGGGCTGGTGTCAACATCGAAAGCAGCGACGATGCTCATGCTTTGATCTCCTGTATGCTTTCTAAAAGCGGGGTGAACAATTCAAGGGCTATCTGTTTAAATTCATCATTCAGAGGGTCATCGTGATTGCCGAAACAGCGCTGAAGATAATGGCAACAATCGAATTCACCCGTATGATTGTAACTGTTTTCCCAGGTATTTCTGACAGCCCCTTTTGCAGTTTCACGTCTTTCTGCTTTAAGCACCATTTTCGAAGCAAATTTAAATGAAGTCTGCGGGAAAAAGTGAAGCGGCCGCATCAATCCTTTCCAGTAAATATTCAGTAAATTCAGCAGGATTGCATGGCTGTCATCAACCGCAGGATATTCCCAAATCTGATCCTCGCCGATCAGGATGCCGGTGCGAGGATATCCTTGGGGTGTGGCACAATTTAAAGCCAGGTGATCCAGCCAGAAGTCAAGATGGTCCTTGGGTTTTACTTTTGCCGGTCTGTATTGGATGCGTCTTTTGGAGAAAATTCGATTAATTTGGCCTATCAGGTTAAAATTATCGAAAGACAAATTAATGTCAGCAGGAGGAAGTTCATCCTTTTCAATATAATCAGATATACGTTTGACAAAGCTCTCGGCCTGTTCCGCCATATCTTCGTAAACAATCTGGCCGATGCGTCCGTGCGGCAGACGCCCGGATGCCCTTACTGATTCAAATTGGCCGGCGCTGGCTTCACCATCAATCTGTTTTTGAACCAGCTCATCTTTCAGTTTGTAGGTTTCAAGATGGTTAAAGTCAAACGGTTCCTTGTCTTCGATGGTCTGATTCCGGCTTTGAAGATAGAGGCCGAGCCGTTTTTCAAGCAGGTATTTCGCGGGATTTCTAAAAAAATATTTCAGATCGGACAAATGTACGGAACGCCATTTTTCTTCCGTTAAAGGCAATGGCTTGGCAATAAATGGCGCGGGTTTGGCTTTGCGGGTTTGCATCACGCCATGGGCAACTTCACAATGATGTTTGGAAAAACTGAACAAGCCAGGCTGATACGTATTGGAATCGGATTTGAAATAAGCGGGGTTAAATGCCTGTAGGCGATGTGCGGTGATAATGTGGTCATTGATATCGACAGAGCCGCTTTCAATCTCATAGCCGGAACAGATATGGTCTTTGAGTTCGTCCACCAGTACTGAGGGGGGTGAAGTCCGGTTGTCTTTAATACTTTGACCGACATAGCTGATATAGAGTTTCCGGCGGGCCGACAGCAGGGCTTCAAGAAACAGGTAGCGGTCATCATTGCGCCGGGAGCGGTCGCCCTTGCGGGGGTGTTTGGCCATCAGATCAAAACCGACCGGTTTGGAACGACGTGGAAACGTGTTGTGATCCATGCCTACCAGGCAGACGATCTCAAAAGGAATGCTGCGCATGGGCAGCATGGCGCAAAATGTGACCCGGCCGGTGATAAACCCTGAGCCGAAACCTTTGTTGTCAAATGCCATTTTCAGATAATGACGGATAACTGGGATGTCTGTCTTTTCATCAAAGGCCGCCTCGGACGCATAAGATTCTAACTCATGCAGAACGTCATTAATCTCATGCATCTCGCTGCGGGCGTCTTCACCGGCCAGGAATTCCTCATCCGGACCGGCCGGAAAAAAAGCGGTGAGCAGATTTCTAAGCAGGCCACACCATTGGCTGAGGGGTTTGGGCCTTTCCAGTGCGGAACCGAATTCAAACAAACGACTGGTAAATTCGGCCAGTTTACCCAAAGCGAGGGCTTCCGAGCTTTCAATTTCGGTATAAGGCAGCAGACCGCCGAAAAGATCATCTGTCGGCAGTGCAAACCCCAGGAACATCCGATCCAGGCTTTCTTCCCAGGTGTTTTGGGGATCAGACGGCAGGCCGAGTTTACGGCGGTGGTCGGCATTTTTGCCCCATCGGATCATCGTCTCTCTGACCCAGGCAGTTATGCTCTCAAATTCAGCCGGCGTGATATTGAAATGTCGCATCACCTCTTCAGACCTCAATATTTCGATCACACCTGATGCAGTGCTGCGGCTGCCGGCGCTCCCCAGGATATCAAGAAAAGTGCGGATAACGTTGCTTTCGCTTTTCAAGCTGCGGTCGGCAATACTATAAGGTATTTTCAGGCAAGGCGCTTCGGGGACGTCAAATACCGCCTGGATATAGGGGGCATACGTTTCAATATCAGGCATCATAACGATAATTTTGTCCGGAGTCAGCGAATCATCGTGTTTGAACTGGTCGAGCAGGTAGTCATACAGACTTTCAATTTCACGCATGGGGCTGTGACAGGAACAGATGCGGATCGAGTCATCAGCGGGTTGGATAGCGATTTTGGGATCCGGTGAAGGTTTGGCAAGCGTGACGCCGCGTTCACTCAGATTCAGAATGCCGGACTGGATATGGTTTAGCAGGGTGACGCACGAATTTTTCGCGTTAGCGTTTGCCGCCGGGTCGCTATATTCGGTTGCTTCATCATAACCTTTAGCCCATAAGAGATCAAAAAAATCACGGGCCAGCGTTCCCATAGATGCCAACAGGCTGTTGCCCTGTTCCAGGTGCAGTTCTTCCAGCGGCAGATCACGATACCGGCTGCTGATGCGTTTGATTTCCCAATTGGTGGGAATATCGCCCCAGTATTCCTGGCAGGGATTCATTAAAAACAGATTCACCCGGCAGAATCGGGCTATCTCTTCAAACACTTTTATATGAAACAAGGGTAAAGTGGTTATGCCGAACAAAGATATCCTTTGGGGAAAAGGCGCCTGTGACGGTTTGACAGTTTTCAGCCGGGAGATAAATTCATCTGAAATTGTCGCCCGATCATGAACAACCGGTGTTTTATGGCGGTTTTCTTCAACAATCGCTCGCCAGAGCAAGGCTTGAAAATGACTCTCCTCACCTTCATTCCAATTTTTAATCTGATCCGGTCGGAAAATAATATACTGGTCAAACAGATCGGCAAGCCGTGTCGCCAACTGAAACTGTTTCAATTCGGATTGATCACCGCTGAGATAATGATGAATCGGCTCAAATTCCGGATGATCCCTGAATTGATTAAAAAGGCGCATGATTTGCCAGGTCATGACCGTCGGTTCGTAGGGTGTTCGGTCTTCGGGAAGGTCGGGAATAATTTTGAGGAAACAGTCATCCACAAAGGCATTGGGAAACGGGAAATCGATATTGGCGCAGATGCCGTTGATTTCGGCCAGCTTCAAAGCGATCCAACGCTGCATGCCTTTGCTGTGAACAATGATGATTTCCGTATCAAACACGCCGGGCAGCGGGTTACGAATCGTTTCAGCCAGTTTCTCAGCCAGCTTTTCCATCCGGTTGCATAAATATAAGGTAAGGTCCGACATGGTGCTTTCATTACAATTTGGAAAGAGGGAAGATATCTAAACGTTTGGTTATCAATAAAAGGTGCAATACATTAAATTCATTTTTTCCTCACAGGGCGTTA
>JAOZRC010000611.1 GCA_029940345.1 Desulfobacterales bacterium | reverse complement strand
TTCCTTTTCTTTATCAATAACCTCTTGCGAAACGTCGTCAGTGGTAATTCCTACCGGATTCGTTGCGGCGATGTGCATAGCTATATTTTTAGCAAAAGCGACAAAGTCTTCATTTTTGGCGACGAAATCAGTTTCACAGTTCACCTCCACCAAAACGCCCAGTTTACTTCCGGTATGAATATACGCATACACCAATCCTTCGGTCATGGCGCGACCGGCGCGTTTGGCAGCGGTGGCAAGACCTTTTTTACGAAGAAAAGCAATTGATTTTTCGATATCGCCTTCGCTTGTTTGCAGCGCTTCTTTACAGTCCATTATTCCGGCTCCGGTTTTTTCCCGAAGTTGCTTAACCATTGAAGCATTAATCGTTGACATATTGATTCTCCTAATATTTAAATCTGAAGAGTTTGGCAACCCAATGATCCCGGGCCGTTCTCTTCATATATCTATCGAATGATAACTATATTTTTTAGTGTTCTTTCCTTATCTCATCGGTTGTATCTCATTCAGAGATTTCGCCGGTTTCCGTTGGGGCGTCTGCTTCGCCCGAACGCTTGATAACTTCAATCACAGGCCCATCCGTTCCATTCGAAATTATTTTGTGTTCACCCGGTTTCAAATCCGCGCTAACGCTTGAGACATAAGATTCTTCTTCGGGTTCTTCAGCCTTATCCCTTTCGGCTTGTCTTTTTTCCTCAAGGCGTTCCCGACCTTCAATACAAGCATCGGCAATCCTTGATGCAATGAGTCGTGTTGCCCGAATTGCATCATCATTACCGGGAATAACGTAATCAATATCATCGGGGTTACAATTGGTATCCACAATTGCAACAATCGGAATGTTAAGCCGCTTGGCTTCACGTACGGAAATCGACTCTTTGTTCGGGTCCACAATAAAAATGGCGCCGGGAAGTTTTTTCATTGTACGAATGCCACCCAGCGTACTATCCAATTTTACGCGTTCTTTCATTAATTTTAAACGCTCTTTTTTCGGATAGCGATTGATCGTTTCATCATTAATGATATCGTTAAGATGGTTTAAGCGCTCAATACTATTTCTGATTGTCTGAAAATTAGTAAGCATTCCGCCCAACCAGCGGTTATGCACATAAAACATTTCACAACGATTGGCTTCCTCGTAAATTGATTCTCTTGCCTGTTTTTTCGTGCCGACAAATAATACCGATTTGCCTTCAGATGTAATATCAGCAATAAAATTATATGCGGTTCGGAACATCCGTACAGTTTTCTGCAGATCAATAATATAGATGCCGTTGCGTGCGCCGAAAATGAAGGGTTTCATTTTGGGATTCCAGCGTCTGGTCTGATGACCGAAATGAACACCCGCTTCGAGAAGTTCTTTCATTTTAATGGCTGCCATTCTTATCTCCTTATCTTGTTTGGTTTTACTTCCGCTTTTTTCATCCCCGCCTCCGACTTTTCTTGTCATTCAAGCACCGGGACACAGGTCCAAAAACGTGTAGTGTAGTTAACTTTTAAGCATAACAAATAAATTGCATAATCGCAATGTTTTTTACAAAAAAATCAGGAATGAAATAAGTCCTTCATTTTATAAGAGGAATACAAGCAAAAACCAGCACGCCGGATTGAGAAAATATTTTGCCCCCAATCCGATCTATTCCACGTTCTAAAGCAGTCGTTTATTACTTTGTACGCTGCATTCGAACTACCCGACTATGACCATTATAATCCTTAATAAATTCAATTTTTTTATAATTCCGGGATTCTTCGGCAATGTCGCGTACCTCTTTTTCCTGATCATGTCCAATCTCAAGCAGTAAATACCCTTGTCGCTTTAAATAGCGGTGTGCATTACGAATAATGAGTCTGATAGCATTGAGGCCATCCGCACCGCCATCCAGAGCGACTATCGGTTCGTATTTATAAATTTCCGGTTGCAAATGTTCGATTGCCCCCGTCTGAATATACGGCGGATTGGATATGATCAAATTAAAAAACGGTTTGGGGACAAATGGCTCAAGCCAATCCCCTGTTAAAAACAGGATATCAACATTCGTATTGTAATTAAGAATATTTTTTTTGGCAAGCAGAAGGGCTTCATTGGAAAGATCGGATGCCCAAAAAAAATTATCCGCCCGTTCCGACGACAGCACCAATGTAATCGCACCGGAGCCGACACCGAGTTCTAAAATACGCCATGGTGACCTGTCTGCATTTATAGCTCGGCTTTCCGGTATAACCTCCAATGCGGTTTCAACCAGACATTCGGTTTCCGGACGCGGTATTAAAACATCGCCAGACACCTCTAAAACCTGTTTCCAAAAACCTTTACGGCCTTCAATATAGGCGACCGGTTCTCCCGCTATCCGTCTCCGGATGAATCCTTTGAAGCGAGCCAATTCAGGTTCATCCAAAGGCTTGTCATATTCTAAGTACAGTTCAAGGCGTTGGCAGCTCAGTGTATACGCCAAAAGCATTTCAGCACAAGTTCGGGGATTTTCAATATGGTGTTTTTTAAAGTAAGCAGCAGTCCATTGGAGGAGTTTGAGGATGGTCCATTCAGGCGTCGTATTTTTCCCTTGATTCTGCATTTTGTATCGCCCGAGTTTGGTAATCAGTGGTTAATTCATCCATTATTTCGTCTATTTCACCCTGTAAAATTGATTCCAGTTTATAAAGCGTCAGACCAATGCGATGATCTGTCACCCGTCCTTGGGGAAAATTATACGTGCGTACGCGACCGCTTCGGTCACCCGTACCCACTTGTTCTTTGCGCTCTTCCGCTCTTTGATCGGTCTGTTCTTTAATCTTCGCATCTAGCAGGCGGGTGCGCAAAACCTTCATAGCTTTGATTTTGTTTTTAAGCTGCGATTTTTGGTCTTGACAGGTGGCCACCAAACCTGTGGGAAGATGTGTCAAACGCACAGCTGAATCGGTCGTGTTGACGCTTTGTCCACCCGGCCCGGTGGAACGGTAAACATCCACTTTAATATCATTGGGGTCAAGCTTCAACTCAACATCTTCAGCCTCGGGAAGTACGGCCACAGTAACCGCCGAAGTATGAATGCGACCTTGCGTTTCGGTAACCGGTACACGCTGAACACGATGGGTGCCGCTTTCAAATTTAAAACGGCTATAGGCACCTTGACCCTGAACCATCACTATGATCTCTTTAAGCCCGCCGACACCGGTCGCGTGGTGGTTCATCACTTCCACTTTCCATTTTTTATTTTCAGCATACTTGCTGTACATTTTGAAAAGATCACTTACAAACAAAGCGGCTTCCTCACCACCGGTTCCTGCGCGTATTTCAATCATCACATTTTTTTCATCGGACGGGTCTTTCGGAACAAGCAATATCTTCAGCTCTTCTTCCAGTTTTGCTTTTTCCGCTGTCAGTTCTTCGATTTCATCTTTGGCCAACGCTTTTATTTCAGGATCGTCATCTTTAAGAAGTCCGGCACTCTCTTTAAGCCCCGTTTCAACGCTCTGATACGCTCTGAAAGCGGTCACCAGTTTATTCAGTTCGGCATGTTCCCGACTGTAGTTCTGATAGGCTTTAATATCCCGGATGATGTCAGGATCACTTAGAAGCTTCTCAACTTCATCAAATCGTTTTTCGATTCCACTGAATTTATCAAACATTGTTCGTCTTTGGGGGCATGTCAGTTGTTAAATAGCCATTTTTGAATAATTTATCGGCATCCTTCATTTGTTGGTTTACACTTTTTAATGTAGGGTGGGTGGAGTGTAACGGAACCCACCGTTTATGGAAATGTGGTGGGTTCCGTTACA
>JAOZRC010000065.1 GCA_029940345.1 Desulfobacterales bacterium | reverse complement strand
TCGCTCTCACACTTTTTCGCTTCGATCACGACTTTCCAAACAGGCTCTAAGAAAAACGGTGAGTTGTTTAAGCCCTGCCAGGCGGGGTTCGACGGGATAACAGATATTCGGGCGGTCAAAACTGGAAACAAACTGCCGGGCATGCGTCAGTCTCAGTTTTTGAATGATTTCTTTGCGAGTTACCGGATCAGCCGTGGCCGTCAGGGCAATGCGCGGCACGATGGAACTCTGAATGAATTACACACCATAACTAACAATTTCTTGACAGAACGTGATGTATCATTTACAAATGCCTCAAGGTGCCTTTCAGGCTTAATAGGGAATCCCGTTAAAATCGGGAGCGGTCCCGCCGCTGTAACCTCGACCTTTCGTGTATAGGGAAGGGAACCTTTTCAGTTGTTTTATGCCACTGTTCTGATCCATCGGAATGGGAAGGCGGCTGAAAAGGCGGGGGAGTCAGAAGACCTGCCTGATGAATGAACGGATTCTCCCGATAGATGGGGATTACGATTCTTATAAAAGGGTCAAGAAACTGGGTGCAGCCCTTCAAGCCGATACGGTTTGAAGGGCTTTTTGTATTTGGGCCGGGGAACGTTTATATCTTTTTGCAGGGACGTTTTGACAGAATATTCAAACAATAAGAGCGCAATCTGTTCCGGTCGCATTATGATTTCTGCCGGAAGTCAATTAGCGCTGCTGTTGTTGCTTGCCGCTGTAATTGTGATTTCAGCCGGTATGGGATACATTAAAATACCGTTTACCGACGTCCTTCGGATTGTCGGCGGACAGATTACGGGATACGACGGATGGCTTGCTGATATTGACAAACTGCACCCGGTGGTGGTTACAGATGTGCGCTTACCCCGGATCCTGACAGCAGCGATTGTCGGTGCCGGACTGGCTATTTCCGGAGCCGTGTTTCAAGGAATCCTTTTAAATCCACTGGCGGATCCCTATACCTTAGGCGTATCTGCCGGGGCGGCCTTCGGCGCTTCTTTGGCCATATTATTCAATATCGGCTTTATGGGAACCTGGTCGATTCCGCTTTTGGCCTTTTCAGGGGCGGTGAGTACCCTGTTTTTCGTCATCTATCTCTCTTCTGACAGCGGTGGACTGTCATCTAACAATCTGATTCTATCCGGTATTATTGTCGCTGCCATTTTATCGGCCGGTATCAGTTTTCTCAAATATGTGGCTGACGAGCAGGTGTCAGTGATTATTTTCTGGCTCATGGGCAGCTTTGGTTCAAAAACCTGGACAGATGTTATATTGACGCTTGTTTTCGTCGGATTCGGATTCGGCGTTTCCGTGTTTTATGCCAGGGATTTGAACTTATTGTCCCTGGGAAACCGCACGGCCTCTTCACTGGGGGTGGATACGAAAAGAGCGCCCCTGGCGCTTTTGGTGACCGCTTCATTGGTGTCGGCAGTATGTGTGTCCGTATCCGGCATTATCGGCTTTGTGGGACTTCTGGTGCCCCATATCGTGCGCTCTGTCACTGGTCCGGATAACCGCAAATTGATCCCCGTCTCCCTGCTAACCGGCGCGATTTTGCTTTTGTGCGCCGACACCGTCACCCGTGCGGTTTTGCCCAATGAGATTCCCATCGGCGTTATCACGGCGCTGATCGGCGGCCCGTTTTTTTGCTATATTTTCAGGAAACGCCAGAAAGCGAGGGGCTAATGCAGAAAATCTTGAACAACCTTTTTGAAATACAAGCCGTGTCTTTCAGTTATGAAAAAAAAAGCGTGCTGCGTGATTTCTCCCTGACACTTAACGCCGGTGTGTTTTATGGCATCATCGGCCCCAACGGATGCGGTAAATCCACCTTGATCGATTTAATGATCTGTCACTGGCAACCGACAACCGGTAATATCCGCTATAAGGGCAAAGATTTGAACACCTATTCCCGTAAAGCGCTATCCCGTGAAATTGCGCTGGTTCCTCAGAATTTTTATATCAATTTTCCCTTTACCGCCCGGGAAGTCATAATGATGGGGCGCTATCCCCATATAGCGCGGTTTGCAGCGCCATCTGACGAAGATATCCGCATTCTGAAAGATATCATGACAAAGACGGAAACGCTGGCTTTTGCAAACCGATATATTACGGAGTTGAGCGGTGGGGAGCGTCAGCGTGTCATTTTGGCTCGCTCATTGGCTCAAAATACACCGGTGCTTTTACTGGATGAAGCGACATCCAATCTGGATATTAACCATACGATCACTGTATTGAACATGGTGGCGGAAAGAGTCGTTAAACAGCATAAAACCGTCATTGCTGTTATGCAGGATATTAATCTGGCGGCCTTGTTTTGCGATGAACTGATTTTTATGAAACAAGGAAGCGTGGTTGCTCACGGGCCGGTGAAGACCGTTTTGAATCAGGAAATCCTCCGATCCGTTTTTGAGGTGGAGAGTAAAGTTCGGTCTGATCCATACTCCCAAGCGCTGCAGGTGATTTATAAAAAATGATGTTATTATTGATAAATAAAAAACAGTCAGGCGCCCTTTACCTTAAAATCCTTTACTTATACACAATCCATGTAGCGATATTGGCAGTGTTTATGCCAGTTCCGGCGTTCGCAGACACCGCCTCATTTAAAGTCGCACTTGACGGGACCGTGGTTGACCAGGCTGGCCGGCATATCAAAGTGCGACAACCTTATGCGCGAATCATTTCCCTTTACGGCGCGCATACGGAAAATCTTTTCTCCCTGGGACTGGAAAAAGAGATTATCGGCGTGTCCCGCAATGAAGTTTACCCGCCTGAAGCCATGACCAAACCGGTTTTTTCTTATCATGATGACCCTGAAAAATTTATGGCGGCCGCACCGGACTTGGTGTTAATCCGTCCCATGATCGATCGCGGCTATCCCCAATTGATTCGGCGGCTTGAACAATACGGTGTCACCGTCGTCTCTCTTCAGCCAGGCAATATCAGGGAGATGTACGTTTATTGGGATATCCTGGGAGCGCTCACCGGCAAGCGCGAGACCGCTAGACAGTTGACGGCCGCTTTTCAAAAGCAAACAGCACAACTTCGTTTGCGAGTGGAAACGGTTTATCCCAAAAAATGGGTTTATTTTGAAGCGATTCATAAGCGCATGAAAACCTTTACACCGGATTCCATGGCGATATTTGTTCTGGAAACCGCCGGCGGAGTGAACGTCGCACGGGATGCCGAACCGGTGCGCAACACCAATATTGCGTTTTACGGCAAGGAAAGAATTCTTTCATATGCGGATGAAATCGACGTGTTTATTGCGCAGTTCGGGGCCATGAATCGTCCCACCATCGCCATGATCAAAAATGAATCCGGTTTTTCAGCCATAAAAGCGATTCAAAACGGACAGATTCTTATTATTGATGAGATGATCGTATCACGCCCCACGCCGCGCCTGATTCAGGGTGTTAATCAAATCGGCCGGTTTCTTTATCCGGAGGTGTTTGCGGATGATTTGTAAATTTTCACTCCCAGTGATCAACCATCTGTGCGACAAATGGACCGACCCTGAAAGCGAAATCGTCAAACGCATGAACAGTTTTTCCGAAAAAAAGCCCGGATATTTTAAAGCCGATTTTGGAAAGTTAGCGGAATGAAAACCAGAAATGAAATAGAAAATTCAAAAGGACAGTTTTTTAGTCTATAGTTGTCCCCAAAGGCAACTGTCAAGAAATACTTGACAGTTCGAAAAGAAGGTAATCGCGATGTAAAACGACTTCTTCGGCTCGTTACGAGCGGCTGATTTGAATGTGTCCCGCCTTATGTTGGTAGTCGAAAGTTCAACTATTAAGGATTGCTTAACAGTTCAAAAAGAGGGAAATAGAGAAGTAAAACGTAAGCAGGTTTTTTATAATCTTGATGCGATCATATCAGTCGGATATCGAATAAAAAGTCATGTAGAAAGCACAAAGAAAAAGTACTGATTCTAACGGTACAGGAGAGCTATTATCAAAGGCATTCTCATCGCAGGCACAAAAAGCGGAAGCGGTAAAACCACGGTCACTTTGGGACTGTTGGCAGCCCTCACAAAGCGGGGATATACCACAGCGCCGTTCAAAGTGGGACCGGATTTTATTGATCCGGGACATCATCGCGCCATTACCGGCAGAAACAGCTATAATCTTGACGGATGGATGCTTTCCCAAGAGTATAATCTGGAAAGTTTTTCCAAAAATACACAAGATGCAGACATTGCGATCGTGGAAGGTGTCATGGGCCTGTTTGACGGATACGATGGCAAAAGCGAGGCCGGATCCGCTGCTCAAATGGCCAAGTGGCTTAATCTGCCCGTCCTCCTGGTTGTGGATGCAAAAGCGATGGCCCGAAGCGCCGCCGCCCTGGTTCAGGGGTTTGAACGTTTCGATCCTGAACTGTGCTTTGCCGGTGTGGTTTTTAATAATATCGGCAGTCCTCGCCACCTAGCTTATCTCAAAGAAGCGTTGACCGGAAATGTGACTATGCCGTGTCTGGGCGGTTTGATTTGGGATGAAAATATTCGGTTGCCGGAGCGTCATCTGGGGTTGGTCACTTCTGAAGATCATTGCATGACAACAGATCATCAGGATGCGCTTGTGAATTTAATCGAAAACGGCATTCATCCTGAGCAGCTAATCAGGCAACTTCCGGAAAGCACCACTGAGGCTGCAACAGTGCCTTATATTATGAGTACATCGCCCCAACGGGTTAGAATCGGCGTGGCCCGAGACCGGGCATTTTGTTTCTATTATCCAGATAACCTGGAAATTTTGAAAGCTTACGGCGCCGAACTGATCGAATTTTCACCCATTGATGATCGCAATTTGCCTCATGATTTGGATGGCCTTTATTTAGGCGGCGGATATCCGGAACTCGCCGCCGAAGAGTTATTCCGAAATCGTTTCATGCGGGAACAGATATTGGAAAAGAGCCGCCGGGGCATGCCAATTTACAGTGAATGCGGTGGGTTCATGTACTTATGTCGCGAAATGGGTGACACCCGGGGAAACTGTTTTCCCATGGTGGGGTGCTTCCCTTTTCGCACGCTTATGGCTGGCAAACGGAGAGCATTGGGATATCGGGAAATAACGCTTTCAAAACCTTCGATACTAGGCAATGCCGGACAAAGGCTGCGAGGGCATGAATTTCATTACAGTGAAATCGTAGATAGCACTCTGATCGGCGATCTGGAAACTGTTTTCTCGGTGTCGGCGAGAGCCGGTCTTAGGCAAACCGCTCCGGGCTATGTGACCGGGCGAACACTGGGCAGTTATATTCATTTGCATTTCGGCAGTTGCCCGCAAGTGGCCGGCAGTTTTGTGGAAAATTGTTTTACTTATCGACATGAAACCACGAATAAACACGAATAAAAATTAAAAGGTAATCTGGAAAGGACTGACTGTTTATGAAGCCCGAAGAAATCGAAGCGATGAGTTTCAAAATCATAGAAGAGGAAGCTGGGGCGTATTCATTTACGCACGCACAATGGCAGGTGGTGCGCCGCATGATTCACACGTCGGCCGATTTTGAGTACCTGCAAAGCGTCAGTTTTCACACGGACGCTATTGACGCGGGCTTAAACGCTATCCGCCAAGGCAAAACTATCGTCACCGACACCAATATGGCCCGGGTGGGAATCCGCAAGGGCGAGCTTGCCAGTTTCGGCGTTCAGGTCGAATGCCTGATCAGTGATCCCGAAATCAGCCGAATTGCTTCCGAAACCGGCGTTACAAGGGCAAAAGCCGCTGTGGACGCCGCTTATGAGAAAATTGATGGCGGTATTTATGTCGTGGGCAATGCGCCCACCGCTCTGCTGCGTCTGATTGAATTGGCAACCGCCAAAAATAAAAAGGCGGCTCCGGCTCTTATCGTTGGGTTGCCGGTGGGATTTGTCAATGCGGCTGAATCCAAGGCGGCACTTATCCGAACCGATGTGCCGTACATCTCTAATACCGGACGCAAAGGCGGATCTAATGTGGCTGCCAGTGTGGTTAATGCACTGGCTATTATGGCCGTTTCTTAGGTTTTAGGTTTCAGGTGTCACGTGTCGGGAATTGCTTTCGAACATTGAAGAGTTTATCAATCGAACGAACGAACAATCGAACGGACGAACAATCGAACGGACGAACAATCGAACAGACGAACAGACGAATAATCGAACACTGAAAACTGCTAACGAAGGGAATACATGAAAGCTAAAAAAGGAATTTTATATGGTTTAGGCGTCGGGCCCGGTGATCCTGAATTGATCACTTTAAAGGCGGCGCGGGTGCTGAATGTGGCCGACGTCGTCTTTGCCGCAGCATCTACCAAAAACAGTTACAGCCTGGCCTTGAGTATTGCCAAACCGCACATACCGGATTTAACGCCGGTGCGGATGCTTACTTTTCCCATGACCCATGACAAAGAGGAGAAAAAAACCGCCTGGCAAGCTCATGCCAACACGATTATCGAGGAGCTTACGCAGGGGAAAAAAGTGGCTTTTATTACGTTGGGAGACGCGATGACCTATTCCACTTATGGATATATTTTGAAATATGTTCAAGAGATAGCGCCTCATTTTCCGATTGTCAGCATCCCGGGAATCACCTCTTACCAAGCCGCCGCCGCTTGCCTTAACACGCCCTTAGTGGAGGGAGAGGATTCTTTAATGCTGATCTCCGGAGCCAATGGCGGAGATCGGTTGCGTGAATGTTCCCCCAAACCGGAAGCAGCAGTGTTTTTAAAGGCCTACCGCAATGTGACCGACATCACCGCCGCTATTGAAGAAACCGGTGTGTATGAGGCGACTGTCGGTATTTCCAACTGCGGTCATACCGATCAAAAAGTTATCTGGGATATTGGGAAACTATGTGACCAACAACCGGATTATTGGACGCTTATTCTGGCCAAACGAAAAAAAGTGCATGGAACACCGGAAAGTTAAGCCAAAATACGGCCGGTTAGCCGTTTCATGTGGTATTTCTGCCGTTATTCTTGCTGTCGGCGTCTGTTTTGCAGATGATCTGGGCATTGCGCGTATCACGATCAAACTCCTTTGGCCCTTGACCCGCCTGATGTTTTTTATTACTGTGGGACTCGCAGCCGGGCAGATGATTGAAGCCGCCGGATGGACTAAAAAGCTGGCCGTCCTGGCGACGCCGCTTTTTCGATTCGGCAACCTGGGTGAGCGGTGCGGCGCTGCTTTTACAACGGCCTTTTTTTCAGGCGTAGCAGCCAATGCCATGTTGGTGGAATTTCACAACGAGGGTAAAATTTCCCGCAAGCAGCTATTTTTATCAAATTTTGTCAATCAGGCACCGGCGTTTTTTTTGCATCTGCCCACGACCTTTTTTATTGTTATTCCGTTAACGCGGTGGGCTGGCGCGCTCTATTTTTTGTTGACCTGTGCAGCCATGGTGTTCCGCACCGTCCTTTTGTTGGTATACGGCCATTTTCAAAAAGATATGCGCATAAACGGTAACGAAAATAAAAGTGATAC
The DNA here is from genome assembly GCA_029940345.1 of Desulfobacterales bacterium. Lineage (GTDB taxonomy): Bacteria > Desulfobacterota > Desulfobacteria > Desulfobacterales > JAUCGF01 > JAUCGF01. The sequence goes on along the minus strand of JAOZRC010000065.1, from coordinate 6,585 downwards.
GGCGGAAAAACATAGCCATAAAACTAAAACCGGCGTATGGGCATCTGTCCGGCAAAAACTGCCAGGACGAATCACCGGTATTGCGATCTATGTACTGCCCATTTATGTTGCGGTTTACGTGATCAACGCTTTGGGATGGTTTGAAATGACCCGGCAGTGGTTGGCCGAATACGTCACCGGTGTGTTTATCCCCATGGAATCCCTTTCCCTGGTGATATTGAGTTTTGCAGCTGAGTTTACTTCCGGATTTGCAGCGGCCGGCGCTCTCATGGATGCCGGCGCTTTAACGATCAAACAAACCGTTCTGGCACTTTTGATCGGCAATATCGTGGCGTTTCCGGTGCGCGCTGTGCGGCATCAATTGCCCCGCTACATGGGTATTTTCGCGCCTAAAATGGGCCTGCAGCTCTTACTGATGGGGCAGAGTTTCAGAGTGTTAAGCTTGATTCTTGCAGGTATCGTTTATTATTTAGCAGCATAATAGAAGTGCAAATTGCCAAAAACAATGTAATATACTCGGCAAGGTCATAATTGGTGATTTTAGATTTATTGTTTCAGGTGTCAGGACGTTTGCGCTAAAGACTGAAACCTAATTTAATTAGTTTAATCACAAAATAAAAATCCCAAATTAAGACCTTCTTAAGTATAACATGACTAACCAAACGGGACACTGGTATAACGCGGAAAGCTGTCCCGCCTTATATTGGTAGCCCAATTTTCCATTAAGTGGAAAACTGCTGTACATGAAGCGTTGCCCTATCACCTACCAGTCTTGTAACGGGCGATATTCCGCAAAAGGGCTGAAACTGCTATCCAGGCATCTGACGGATTTACAAGAATTGCCATTTTCTTCCCGGGAACTGCAATTGGAAGCCGCCGCGCGATCAGACAAGATGTCCATCCAAGGTGTGGAGCCTAAGCTGTCAGCACGCTTAAATATAAAAAAGCAGCGCTTTGAGCTTGTAGATCGGGATGGGCGCTATATTTTTAAACCGCAGATCGCCGAATATCGGGAAGTGCCGGAAAATGAAGACCTCACCATGCGCCTGGCCCGTATGGCCGGAATTGAAGTGCCGTTACACGGCCTGCTTCATGGCTGTGACCATGAGCTGACTTATTTCATTCGCCGGTTTGATCGGCACGGTCGCAGATCTAAAATTCATGTTGAAGATTTTGCCCAACTCGCGGAATTATCCCGTGACACAAAATATCAATCAAGTATGGAGAGAGTGGCTGGTTTGATTGATAAGCACTGCACGTTTCCGGCTGTTGAAAAGCTCAAATTATTTCGCTTGACTTTGTTTTGTTTTCTGGTCGGCAATGAAGATATGCACCTGAAGAATTTTTCCATTATCAGCAAAGATGATGTTATTGCGCTATCTCCAGCTTATGACCTGCTCAATACAACCATTGTGCTGCCTCGCCCGGAAGAAGAACTGGCTTGCCGTTAAATGGAAAAAAGAACCGGTTGAAACGATATGATCTGGTTGATTATTTTGGACGCGAGCGCTTGCAATTGACAAACCGGGTCATCAACAGAATACTGGTGAAGTTCAAGCAGCTTCGTAAGCCCTGGAATACATTGCTTGTCGCCGGTTTTCTGACAGCGGAGATGAAAGAAAAGTACCAGAGTGTGCTGGAAGATAGATTCGCAAGACTTTTTGGGTAAGAATACTTACCATTCGCCTAAAATAGCAGGTCTTTATTAAATTTCAAGATTTGTATATATGGCACCATCCAGCCCTGATCTTTTCAAAATTTCCTGCTGTAAGTCAGTCAAAGGCGTCAGAACTCGTAAGCTGGCACCAGATAATTTGATAAACGTCAGGCAAATGTCAGAAAAGGCGCTTAAAATTTATCACTGGTAGGTGTATCTGTCATTTTTTTAGGATTTTCAAGATGCAGACCTTTCAGTTCAGTCTTATCTTTTTGCAAAGAGTGCCGTACCACATATTCTATCAGTGTCTGCACTCAATCAGCATTCCATTCCAAAAAGTTAAATTATCAGGCATCCTTTATTTTACCCCGAAAGCGATTTACACTTTACCAAGGAATCGTTAACCGGAAAATGAAGGATGCCAATTATCAGATCGGATTTCAACAACGCACGTTGGATGCGCTTCTGTATTTAAGCTAAGACTCCAAAACAAATAATCCCATAATATAATTGCCTTTATAGCGTCCATCCTGATGTTTAGTGATATGTTTCACCTCAGTTTTCATTGAAATCGGGAGTTTCATCTCCTTTTTGGGATAATAGCTCATATCAAGAACATCGCCCACTTGGGTGGTTTCAATCACTTTGGACATTTCATTGACCAAAATGCCAACTCCCCTAGGGGATATATCCCGCAGTTTAAATTGATAGGTCATGGTAAGACCGCTAGGCTTGAATTCGACACTTGAGAAATCATCTGCCAATTCCCTTCTTTCAACGCGGCTTTCTTGTTTTAGAACTCTATTTTTTCCTGGCATATTTCCTCCTTACGTTGGTATTGACCCCGGAAACGAAACGGGCACAATATCTAATGTAGGCAACAACCGACGAACAGTTTTGATGTCTGCACGGTAGCCAATCTCGGTAGAAATATCATAAATAACAGTGTAAGTAAATATCATATTGCCTTGAATTTGAATTACCGCCAAACGGTGTCTTGCATTCGGATTTCCGGCATCCTTTGCTTGCCAGTTAACAATTAGGTAGTCATCAAAAAGGCGAACCACGAATAAACGCTAATGAACTCTAATAAAAATCAACCTGTGCAATTATTTCAGAGCCCCGTCAGGACGGCATATTTGTAACTGACTGTTTTTAAATTATATGCCGCTTTTACTACAAATATGCCGTTCTTACGGAGCTTTTAAGGAATATTTAATTTCAATTGCACAGGTCGATAAAAATCAATCATTCGTGTTTATTTGTGTTCATTAGCAGTTCATTAAGGGCCGCACTCCTTCAAAAGTGTAAACTACTTTTAGACTAATATAAAGGATGCCGGATTTCCATTTATAAATTGACACCCGGCCCGATATTTGACATATTTTAAGATGTTATTGGCATCGTATCGACCAATACCCAAATTAAGGAGTTAATTTTATCATGGAAGAAATAACCAAAGCGCAACAGGCGCGCATCGCCATCCGTATGATAAAAACCACCGTGGATGCGCTTTCACTCAGAGGCTATTATAAACCTTCAGGAAGATCCGGGCAAACGCTTGCGGAAGGCTTGCGGCTGCTGCGACCTGAAATTTACGGGTCAATGAACAATCCCCGTATCATTGAACTCAAAGGTTTGGAATATGTGCTCGACCGGCTTCCATGTGGGATTGAAGAATGCACTGAAATTGTTCTGACCGCCCAGGATACATTTGAAAACACATCATTTGAAAAGATTGAGCCGCCCAAGCGGCGACGGGCGTCTTACCGCGTAAGCCCTAAAGAGATGTGCTTTATTATTACACGAGGTTTGAGCGAACTATATGATATCATTACCCATATCACTTTTTTAAATAACGAAGCCATGAAAATTAAAAATCAAATGTGTGATTTATCCGGCCAATACACGCGGGAATGGGTCGGTCTGGAAAAGTTTGTTAAACGGGAAAGTGATTTGAACGCCGCGGAACTGGAGCGTGCGATTTGGATGCTAAGTATGATTTTGGGAAGAACCTATCAGGAGACCCAGGCCACATACGATTACCTGGAACAAAGCCGGGTTGAAAACAACAGCAACCGGGGGCTTTTCAATATAATTTACAGTCTGGGAAAACGTTTGGAAGAGGAGAGCCAATCCCGCGACAATCAATTGCTGATCTATTTTACGCCATCATTAAAAGAGATGATCGGCCATCAGCACTGCGCTCGTCAATGGGCCCAGCATATCAAAGACCGGATATTCGATCTGCATCTGCAAAAGCGTCCCCTGCATATTATCAGCGCGAATCTGCACAGCGTGATGAACATATTATATGGGTATGCCGCTCTCAAAACGACGGTTCAGCCGGAGCCATCCGGCGATATTTACGATTTCTTTAAAGAATTACGCGAAAAAGGCGAACAGGTGCGCACCTACGCCATTAAAAACGGTTTATACGAAATTCCGGATCAGGCCAGCGCGTTTATCGACTGCCAATTGATCGACACCGCCCTTATGGATGCGGTTGAACTGCACCCCGAAATAGGGATCAACCTGAAAAGTAAAGACGCTAATCGACCCGTTATCTTGGTGATGGATTACGCTTTTGGCATTCAAGCCTCTGAAGTGATGGATGAATTGCTCAGACCTATAGCTGATTTAGCTGATTCCGCCGAAAATAATGCCCAGGAAGATGACCCTGACCATATGCGCTTTAATATCCAATCCGTCTCGGTAATGGGCAAAGCTGGCATTCTGACCGGCCGTCAAGGGGATATTATGCTTGCCACCGCTCATATTATTGAAGGCACCGCCCACAATTACATCGTCAATAATACCTTGCAGCGCGATGATTTTGAAACCTCTGTCAACGTTTATGTCGGTCCGATTATCACCGTTCTAGGAACCTCGCTTCAGAATAAACATGTCCTGGAAAAGCTCAAAACAACCTCCTGGAAAGCGGTGGGCCTTGAAATGGAGGGCGGGCACTACCAACGGGCGATCAATGCCGCTATTATTCGTAAACATATCCCGACTGACGTTAAAATCAGCTATGCGTACTACGCTTCTGACAACCCGCTTTTCAGCGGCCAGACGCTGGCGTCAGGCAGTATTGGAACCGGGGGAATCAAGCCCACCTATATGATAACCAAGGTGATTTTGGAAAAGATTTTTAAATTTGACACGATCGATTCAGACGAATTCACAGAAAACGCAACACGAAAATAGCAGGCATTTCGTATCCGCTTCATATTGTGCCGAAACTTCAAAGATTCTCCAGTATTGAAAGGACTTCTTCACATTTCTCTACGGAGCGCTTTTCAATGGCCTCGGTTTCTTCAAGAATTTTTACTTTATACGCCTCATCCCGCACATCCTTCATATTGATCGAAACATTCTGAAAAGCGCCCCAGATACCGGTTTGCAACGCTTTGGCACCCACCTGGACATCGGACTTGGATGCCGGATTGCCGTACCGGGCCACCTCACATAGCGCACCCCAGGCCGCATCCCCAAGACGCATGGCAGTTAACGGCACATTGATAGCGGTTTTCAAACCGGCCTGCATTTTTACCTGACGAGCGGCCTTTGCGGCTTCGGTTCCTTGGGGTATTCGCAACCCCTCCATATATTCGTTAAAGGCGGATGTATCCGCATCGATCATGGGAATCAATTTGTGAGTCAACTCATGGAGCACGGGAATCTGTTTACGCATATGTACATCTACATTTTCGAACTTTCTCACGCCATAGGTCAATTTAGCCACCATGGAACCCAGCCCTACACCCACCGCTGCTATCGCCGCCGATGCGGAGCCGCCGCCGGGAGCCGAAGTCCGTGCGGCAATCTCTTCAATAAACCCTCTGACACTCATGGAAGCCAGCGGCTCATTCGGTGGTTGGGCGACAATGTATTCAATAATTTTTTCTTGGGGATTAAAGAGGGCCACGGAGTTCAAGCCCATGCGCTCGATGGCCAGGCGGAGCTTCTGATTCTCTTCATAGATAAAAAGATTCTCCTTTGCAATATAGTAATCCGCCGCCATGATCAGGGCTTCCAAAGGCACAATACCGACGATTTCGGAACCGGCAACCCCCACATTCAAGTCCGCCGCCTCTTTTTTGACCGCTTCAAAAAGTACGTGGATCGGGGTGACATGGTAATTGTTCAGATTGACGGTGACTTGGGCCATGTTATACTCATCCACAAACCACCCCATGCCCTTGACCTCCTTCAGGCGACCCGGCTCATCATCCGCCCGTCCCGCTTCGCGAAGATTCAAGGCAATGCGGTGGGCCTGCTCGGAAGTGCCAAGGATATTGACATTATAGGCAATCAGAAACATGCGGGCGCCGGTGGCTGTGGCACCCCAGGCGGGAACAAATTCGCACGGTCCATAGTCGGGTTTCCATAGGAGATCCTTGAGACGAGCTTCAAGGGCTTCATATTCGCCTTTGCGGACATCGGGAAGTTTTCGGCGGTAATCCTGCTCGGCCGCCTCTTCATACAGGAAAAAAGGTGCGTTAAGTTCTTCTGCCGCTCTTTTGGCAAATTTTTTTGCGATTTCGACACAATCTTCCATAGTGACGCCTGCCACGGGGATAAAGGGGCAGACATCCATAGCGCCGAACCGGGGGTGCTCACCCTTGTGATCGCGCATATCAATTTTGACACGGGCAACTCGGGCCGCAGCCAAGGCCCCTTCAATGACGCTGTCCGGATCGCCCACAAAGGTATATACGGTTCGATGGGTCGATTTCCCGGGATCGGTATCCAGCAAGGTACACCCCTTAGTCTGACGGATGGCATCGGCAATGGTATTGATTATCGTCTCATCGCGGCCTTCTGAAAAATTGGGAACACACTCAACGATTTTTCTCATTTTAGATCCGGCATCCTTCATTTCCCAGTTAACACTTTTTAAAAAATTAGCCACAAATATGATT
>JAOZRC010000610.1:2719-3785 GCA_029940345.1 Desulfobacterales bacterium | reverse complement strand
GACCACAAGCGTACATATAACGTTTCACCATTATTGGGCAGACCGGATATCGTCTCTGACAGGCTGGTTCCCTGACCGGCCGAATACAGATCGCTGGCACCCACGGATGAACCGATATACAGCCAATATTGATCCGCACCGGCATCATTCCAGTTAAAGGTTTCGGTCGTGGAAGCCAACATCGATCCGGGCGTGGGACTGGTAATGACCGCCGCATCTTTATAGGCTATATAAGTGTGGTCCTTATAACTCCAGACACCGTAGTCCCGTTGCCACAAGCGCACGTAAACCACCTCGCCGTTATGCGGCAGATCGGTTACGATCGCCGACAGGTTGGTTCCCTGATCGACCGAATACAGATCACTGGCACCCACGGATGTTCCCACCCACAGCCAATACTGGGCCGCGCCGGAACTGTTCCAGGTAAACGTCACTGTTCTTGACGCCAAAGTCGAACCGGGCGTCGGACTCGTGATCATGGCGTGTGAAGAAGTGTAATCGTATGCCGTATACATGTAATCGTTATAAATCCAGTCACCGTTCACCTGGGACCACAAGCGCACGTACAGGAGTTCGCCTTGGAACGGCAGACCGGATACCGTCACTGATGTGCCCGTTCCCTGATCGGCCGAATACAGATCACTGGCACCCACGGACGTTCCCACCCACAGCCAATACTGGGCCGCGTTGACATTGTTCCACGTAAAAGTGGCCGTGGTCGAGCTTAAGTCCGAGCCGGGGGCCGGGCTGGTGATTTGGGCGGCCTCATTAACAGCGGTGTAAGTGTAATCCCTGTAAATCCAATCCCCATCCTGCAACGACCATAAACGCACATAAATCGTTTCGCCGTTATGTGGCAGACCGGAGATGGTCGCGGATACGCCCGTTCCCTGATCAGCCGAATAAATCTCGTCACCGCCCACGGACGTCCCAACATATAACCAATATTGAGTTGCACCGGTATTGTTCCAGGTAAACGTTGCCGTGGCGGAACTTAGCGTCGAACCGTCGGCCATATTCGAGATTGCCGCGGCGTCGTTAAAAGCGGTATAGGTGTAATCGTCCG
>JAOZRC010000610.1:0-2619 GCA_029940345.1 Desulfobacterales bacterium | reverse complement strand
TCATAAGCCGTATAAGTATAATCGTTATATTTCCATGCGCCATTGACAAATGACCACAGGCGCACGAATACGGTTTCACCATTGTGCGGCAGGTCGGACACCGTTGCGGATGTGTTCATTCCCTGATCTGCCGAATAAATGTCACCTTCGCCGAGAGACGTTCCCACGGCTAGCCAATACTGATCCGCATGGGAATCATACCATGTGAAAGTGGCTTCGGTTCCGGAAAGCGTTGTGTAGGGCGTCGGACTGACGAGGGTTGCACGCCCTAAATCAAACACATAGGCCGCACCGGCGTCAGCGCCATTTTCACTATCGCCAGACGCCCCCGCAATGAAATATTCGTCGGTCATGGCAACGGAACCGCCGAAGTAGGCTTCCGCCGCGCCGTCACTGGCGTTGATTTTGGCATGTTGGCGCCAGGTTGTTCCGACACGTTGAAAGATGTAAACCGAGCCTGAATTGCCCCCCTTGTCATCATCAAGAAAAGCCGCAACGAGCGCATAATCGCCTGAGATGGCCACTTGGCTGCCAAAATGGTCGCCTGGTCCGCCATCATTCGGAACCAGTTTGGCCTGCTGGGTCCATATAGCACCGGCGCGATGAAAAATATACGCAGCACCGGAATCAGAGCCATTGTCATCATCTGATGCCGCCCCCACAATCGCATCGTCTCCGGATAGGCCGACGGACGAACCGAAATTATCATACGCCGCGCCATCATCTGCAAAAATTTTGGCTTGTTCAATCCAGATTGCACCGGAACGCAGGTAAATATAGGCCGCGCCCGCATTGTCACCATTGTGATTATCTTCATCCGCCCCCACAACGATATATTCATCGGCTAAGGCGACCGACCGGCCAAAGTAATCGCCGTCATCACCGCTATCCGGCGTGATCTTGGCCTGCTGGCTCCAGGTTGCGCCGGAGCGTTGAAAGACATAAGCCGCGCCATGATAGGTCCCATCCCTATCACTTTGGGCCCCAATAACAGCATAATCATCCGACACTGCAACCGATTGGCCAAAATAATCAGACGCATCGCCGTCATCCGGCGTCAGTTTGGCCTGCTGGCTCCATGTTTCACCGGAGCGTTGAAAAACGTAAGCGGCACCAGAACTTTCCCCATTGTCATCATCACGGCTAGCCCCTACAACCACATTATGGCCGGAAATGGCAACCGACTCGCCAAATGTGTCGCCTTCAACACCGTCATTGGGAGTGATTTTGGCCTGCTGGCTCCATGTTGCGCCAGTGCGTTGGAATATGTAGGCCGCCCCCGCATCAGCGCCGTTATCCTTATCATAATGCGCCCCAAAAACCGCGTAATCGCCGGAAAGAGACGTAGATACACCAAACTGCTGGCCCGTTTCCCCATCGCTAGGAGTTATTTTAACCTCATCCGCGCTTGCAATCAGTGTGAATGAGAACAGACCAATTAATAGCGCCATTGTAATACGGATACTGATGGTTACACACTTTTTCGAAATTGTTTTCACGTTTCCTCCTTTAAAATTGTTACATTATTACAGTTCTTAAATTAAAATCAGCCGGATTTTTTGGCATCCTTCATTGATCAATTTACATTTTGTTCCGTTAGGGACATAATATCTATAAAACAAGGCTTTATCGACACACCAAGTCCCGTAGGAACGATATATAATAAAGTATAAACTACTTTAGGTCAATATGAAGGTTGCCGATTTTTTTCATGTTCATGTTTTTCCTCCATTATTCAAATTTAGCTAAAATTTATACAAAAATCATGCCATAACCATACATTTTTTTTAAATTTGATTTTTAATTAATTAACAGATGGTTAAGTATCAATGTAACTGAAACGATCACAGAATCTATCCCAGAATTGGGACAAATCTCAATTCTGGGAATCCCAAATTCGGGACAAACACTAATATGAACAATGCCAATAATACGCATTCTAAACCTTGATTTGATATTTTTTAAGCCTCCGATACAACGCCGAGCGGGACAAACCCGAAAGGCGGCTGATTTGATTTACATTGCCGCCGGTTTCCTTGAACAGGTATTGAAGATATTTGCATTCGGTGGTTTCCAGCAGGTTGACCAGTCGGGGCAATTGTTTGAAGGATGGCGCAGGGTTGCACGCATCGGTTGGGTTTATATCAGATTTGTCAAGGTTGCATTCAACCAGATGGGTGCGTAAATGAGTCGGCAGGTGGAAGGGGAACAGTGTAGGGGTGTCCTTAGCGGCGGCCAGCGCCGTTTCCAGCGCTTTGACTAACTCGCGCACGTTGCCCGGCCACGGATAGCGCTTGAGCGCTTGCATTAAGTCGGATGAGACCCCTTTGACCCCCACGGATTGCATGTCGCATAGCTTTTTAATATAATAAACGGCCAGGGCTTCAATATCATTGTCACGCTCTTTTAAAGGCGGCAGATCAATAACAAGGCCGCGCAGGCGAAATAGAAGGTCAATGCGGAAACGGCCGTCTTTTACCATCCGGTCGATATCCTTGTTGGTGGCGGTGATCAGTCTGAAGTTGCTTTGCTGGTCCTTTTTGCCTCCCAGGGGACGAAAACGATGCTCCTGAAGCACACGCAGAAAAAGGCCCTGTCCGGCAAGAGAGAGATCGCCGA
>JAOZRC010000609.1 GCA_029940345.1 Desulfobacterales bacterium | reverse complement strand
GGTAAAAAAATAGGAATTGAAAATGGGCAAAAAATAAAAGCCTTTGAAACAGCAAGGAAGCTTTTGCAGATGGGGGTGTTATCAGCAGATCAAATTGCCGATGCCACCGGATTGGAACCTGCTGAAATCAATGAATTATAGCTTTCGAGGGCATCCTTCAAACCCATTATGCCAATCCGAAAATTCAGGCTACCAACATAAGGCGGGACAAAAATTAAGTTGAAAGCTGTTCCGCCCAGTAGTGACTGCCAAAAAAATTCCTAATGACCTCTAAGAAAAAACTTAAAAACGGATTTACCACGGGAACGGCGGCTGCGGCGGCAACCAAAGGCGCACTGCTATTGCTTTTGGATGACCGGGCGCCGGATGAGGTCGTTGTGCAATTACTCACTGGCGACCCCATCCGAATTCCGCTGCACACCTGCACACGGATTGATAACGAAACAGCGCGCTGTTCGGTAATCAAAGATGCCGGTGATGATCCGGATATAACCCATAAGGCTGAAATCGGTGCCTTCGTTCGAATTGACGGAGAGAATTGTTCGCCAGGGATAACGATTTCAGGTGGTCAGGGCGTGGGCAGGGTCACAAAGCCGGGACTGGATATCCCGCCGGGAGAACCGGCCATCAATCCGGGACCGCGCAAAATGATCACCCAGGCCGTTGAAGATGTGCTGCAACAGCATGGAATTCGGAGGGCTGTGTCTACGGAAGTGTTTGTCACTGATGGCAAAAATCTGGCTAAAAAAACACTGAATGCACGCCTTGGCATTCTCGGCGGCATCTCCATTTTGGGGACAACCGGTATTGTGCGGCCCCTTTCTCATGATGCTTACATCGCCACTATCCGGGCCGCTCTTTCCGTTGCCAAAGCCGCCGGCGCAGATACGGCAGTGCTGATCACCGGACGACGTAGCGAACGGTTTTCCCAAATATGCTGGGAAAATCTGCCAACGGAGGCCTTCGTTCAAATTGGCGATTACTTTAAAATGTCTTTGGAAATCGTATCCCAACTTCGTTTTCAGAAAGCGATCATTGCCGTATTTTTTGGCAAAGCGGTTAAAATGGCTCAGGGCGTTCCTCACACGCATGCTGCTAAATCCCGGTTGACCCTGGAACGGCTTGCCCATTGGGCGTTGGCTGTCACCGCTGATAACGCTTTGGCTGAACGGATTGTAGGAGCCAACACGGCTCGGCATGCATTGGATTTTATCCTTCCGGATTATCCCCAGGTTATTGCCCGAGTCGGCGCCAACATGGTGCACTCCGCTACCGCCTTTGCCAGCCCGCATCTCCGTATCCGCGGCGTGATCTTTGCGTTTGACGGGCAAACTATTTTTGATTCAGGAGGACGTGATTAAAAAAGTAAATATCATCGGAATGGGGCTGACCCCTGACGACCTAACGGATAAACACAAAGAGATCATCAAACAAGCCGATATTCTCATAGGGGGGGAGCGCCATCTCTCCCATTTTCCAGATTCAGATGCAGATTCGACTGCAATCAAAAAGACAATCACCAAGGACTTACAAAGCGTTGTGTCCTATATTTGCGCCCATAAGGCAAACCGTCGTATTGTGGTGTTGGCCTCCGGTGATCCCTTGTTTTTCGGTATCGGCGGGCTGATTATCAAAGCGGTCGGAGCGGACCAGGTGCGTGTGCATCCAAACATATCGTCTGTCGCCGCTGCCTTTGCCAAAGTGAAAATGCCGTGGAGTCACGCCGGTATGGTCAGCCTGCATGGACGGGATCATCATAGTCGACTTCTTCGAGCGATGAAAACTCATGAACAGGTGGCCGTGTTCACCGATTCGCAAAATAACCCTGCTTGGGTGGCCGGTCTGCTTCTCTATAAGGAGCTGGAAAATTATATGATCGGCGTTTTCGAGAAACTGGGGACATCCGAAGAAAAAATCGGATGGTATGAATTGGTTGAAGCTGCGAACATGACGTTTGGTGAGCCCAATATCGTCATTCTCAAACAAAAACCGCATACCGGCCCGGAATTGCCGCGCCTCTGTTTAGGGATGCCGGATGATGCGTTTGAACATGATCAAGGCTTGCTGACCAAAAAGGAGATTCGGGCGGTGGTGCTTGCAAAGCTAAAACTTTTACCTGAACACACCCTGTGGGACCTTGGCGCCGGCAGCGGATCCGTCTCTGTCGAAGCATCTGTTTTGCTTCACCGCGGAACGATTGTCGCAATAGAACAAAAAACCGAACGAGTGGCGCATATCCGTATGAATATCCGACGCTTCGGCATTACGAACATGGATGTGGTGCAGGCTGTTCTGCCGGATGGCTTAGATAACCTTCCTCATCCGGACCGTGTGTTTATTGGCGGAGGCGGGCGTCGCCTTGATCGGATAATTGAAGCCGCCGCATCCTTTATGTCACCTGGCGAAATCATGGTGGTCAATACGGTTCTGTTAGCCAATCTGGAAAGAACTTTGGAAATCATGCGTTCGCTGGCGTTTGACGCTGAAGCGGTGCAGGTTCAGGTCAGTCTGGCCAAGGCCATGCCGTGGAGTGAACGCTTTGAGGCCGGGAATCCGGTTTGGATTATATCGGGGAGAAAACTGAATTGAACGAAGAACAAACAAACATCGAACATCCAATACTGAATTCCGAACACCGAACACCGAACTCCCAATTTCGAAATCCGGTATTATTTGTTGGTGCCGGGCCTGGCGATCCGGAATTGATTACTGTTAAAGGGCAAAAAGCGCTTCAGGCGGCTGATCTGGTCATCTATGCGGGTTCGCTGGTTCCAGAGGCAGTACTGAAATGGAGCGGCGACCAAGCGATTAAGATTAGCAGCGCTTCCATGGATCTGGAGCAGATAGTTGCCGAAATTGTTCAGGCGCATCGCAAGGAACAACGAGTGGTGCGTCTGCATACCGGCGACCCCAGTCTTTATGGCACTATTTTTGAGCAGATGGCGTTTTTGAAGCAACATTCCATTCCTTATGAAGTTATCCCGGGCGTCACCGCCGCTTTTGCCGCGGCCGCATCCATAGGGTTGGAATATACCTTGCCTGAGGTTTCCCAGACGCTGATTCTCACCCGTATGGCCGGTCGAACGCCGACGCCTGAAGCCGAATCACTGGAAAAACTGGCCCAACATCAGGCTTCGATGGCTATTTACCTGAGTATCTCCTTAGTCGATAAGGTGGCGGATATTTTGGCGAAGAATTATGGTAAGGATGCCGCTTGTGTGGTGGCGTTTCGCGTTAGCCACCCGGAGGAAAAAATAATTCACACCACGGTTGGCCAACTGGCCGACACCGTGCGTGCTGAAAAAATTAACCGCCTGGCCCTGATTATCGTCGGTCGTGTTCTGGATGTGTCGCTTGATACCTTGAAATATAAGTCCAAACTGTATGACAAAGGTTTTTTCCATGGTTTCCGCAAATAAATACTCGGCAGACATGAAAAACCGCGCAAAGGAAAAATTAAATCCCGTTTCCTCATTGGATGTTCAATGTTCGATGTTCGATGTTCGATGTTCATCCAAAAGCGTCCCGCCTTATGTTGGCAGCCAAATCGCAATTTGGGCGCTCACACCTGACGGAGCCGGTTTGGCTATGAAAATCGCTGCCAAACTGCCTGGCAGCGTTCTATTTTTTTCTGAACGACTTGCTAACGCCAATTCGAACGTGAAGCGCTTTGCCCGGTTAAAAGATGCCATTGCCGAATACTTTTGGGCCTATCCGGCGCATATCTTCATTATGTCAACGGGGGTCGCAGTGCGCATGATTGCGCCGCTGATTGAGCATAAAAC
>JAOZRC010000064.1 GCA_029940345.1 Desulfobacterales bacterium | reverse complement strand
TACAGACGCTGCATCAGCGCTGTCTTGCCCGTCTTGCGGCGTGACAGAATTGCTGTGCTCATGGAAATTTTGCGTCTGATTTGGTCACTCCAGCGGGTCAGATACGCCAGTTCGTTTTTGCGTCCCGTGAACAGTTTGGGTTCGCCGATTTTCTCCTCCAAATAAATTCTCATAATTCCCTTCTTTTTATGAATTTCGGCTCCGCTCGATTTAATAAGAAAACGGCCAAAGCTTCCAATACGACCGAATCGTGCGCCAGCGCGCCGCCAATCCGTCAGGTTCGAATATCAGGAAGAAAATAATGACAAAGCCGAAAACAATTTCTCGGAGCGATACAAACCAGGTGATATGATCCGGATAAGATGAAATCAGTGTTGTTGTCGTCACTTCAAGGATTCTTTCCAGGATAAACCAGAATGCGACGCCGAAAAAGGCTCCGGTAATATGCCCCAATCCGCCGATGATGCACATGGCCAGATAATCAATGGATTGGTGAATGGTAAAGGATTCATGGGTGATCACTTCCAGATATTGCGCCATGAGCGCACCGGCAACTCCGGCAAAAAAGGATGCGATCGCAAAAGACATGAGACGGTATTTGAACAAATTGACACCGATAACTTCGGCGGCCAGATAGCGGTCGCGGATCGCCACAAACGCGCGTCCCGAACGCGCACGAATAATATTTTTAATAACGATGGTGGCAATCACGACCATGACAAAAGTCAGGTAATATAGATGGGTGCGGTCATTGAAATGTAAGGGGCCGATTGTTGCCGGTTCAACGAACATACCATCCACACCGCCGGTGAGGCTGTCCCAGCGGCGAATTGTAAATTCGATGATGAACTGGGCGGCAATGGTCGCCATGGCGAGATATAGCCCCCTTAATCGCAGTGACGGGATGCCGAAAATCATGCCGATCAAAGCGGTGACGGCACCGGCAATGGGGAGCGCTGCTGCAAAAGGAATTCCGTGCGCCAAAAGGATAGAGGAGGTGTAAGCGCCCACACCCAAAAACGCGGCGTGGCCCAATGAAATCTGGCCGGTAAAACCGGTGAGCAGATTCAATCCGTGGCAGGCGATAATGGCAATACCGACTTCTGTCATGTTGGATAGCATGTACGGAGAGGCAAGCAGGGGCATTAAAGCGAGTAGCAGCAGAAAAATAATCAGCCAAATTTTGACAAACCAGGTTTGAAAAATGCGTTCATCACTTTGATAGGTTTCATGAAACAATCCCGCTGGCATATTTAAACCCTCTCAATCTCTTCGGTTCCGAACAGGCCGTAAGGTTTGATCATCAGGACCAGTACCATTACAACAAAGGGAAACACTTCGTTAATCGCCGGAAGATACGGATCGAGGTAACCGGCTGAAAGAAATTCCAGAACGCCTACCACAAGGCCACCGATAATCGCCCCCAGCACACTGTCCAATCCGCCCAGGATAACGGCAGGCAGAACTTTCAGGCCGATATAGCTGAGGTCCACACCGACACCGGCGATGTTGCCTACCAGGATTCCCCCGATAGATGAAACCACGGCGGCGATGCACCAGCTGATTGCGAAAATACGTTTTACCGAGATGCCCATGCTTTGTGCGGCAGTCTGATGATCCGCGACCGCGCGCATATAAATTCCGGTGCGGGCGTATTTGAAAAAGATAGCAAAAAAGGTTAAAAGCAGCAGGGAGACGCCCATACTCCAGAGATACAGATACGTCAGTTTAACGCCCCATAAATTAATCGGTTGTTCTGGGAAAACATTAAACTGGCGGATATCATTTCCCCAAATCATGATAACCACGCCTCGCAGAACATACGTGAGTCCCAGTGTTACCATAATAACTGAAATAATGGGTTCGCCGATCAGCGGTCTCAGAATCATGCGTTCAACCAGAAGTCCCAGGAGCACTGAAAAAACCATCGTGATGATAAACGAAGTAAAAAAATCAAGGCCATAGTCCAGTGTCAGCGACAAGCAGACGTAAGCTCCGACCATTAAAAATTCGCCTTGGGCCAGGTTTAAAATGGATGTGGATTTATATATCAGAACAAATCCCAATGCTACCAAGGCGTATATTGAGCCGATGGAAAGACCGGACAACAAAAACTGCATAAAATAGAGAAATTCATTTTCCATGTTATATTTCCCCCTTGAATCGTTTCCAAAAGCTTTTCTTTTTCATGCGCGCGTCCTGTTCATCCTTGGCTTCCAGCGTACGGATTATCAGGTTACAACAGAGAGTCGCGGTTTTGCCGTCCTGGTACTGAATGCACGATTCAATGGGAAGCACGTCCGTATCACCATACAGCCCCTCAATCTCCTCGGCATATTTTTTATTGATAAAACTGCGCCTGATTTTTTTAGTACGCGTCAGTTCTTCATCATCCGCATCCAGTTCTTTGTAAAGCAGCAAAAACCGTTTGATACGCGCCTTTTTCGGCAGGGTGGCATTGACGCGCACCACTTCCCGCTCAATTAGATGATACACGTCTTCATTGGCGGCCAGATCGGTGTAGGTTGTATAACCAATGCGATGATCTTCCGCCCATTTGCCCACATGCTTGTAATCAATACAGATCATACCGGTTACAAAGTCACGCTCATGTCCCAGGGCCACCGCTTCCACAATGTACGGACAGAATTTGAGTTTGTTTTCAATAAACATCGGGGAAAACCGCGCCCCGCTTTTAAGGTGCATCAGGTCTTTCACCCGGTCAATGATCACCAGATGGCCGTCATCCGTAAAATAACCCGCATCACCGGAATGCAGCCAGCCGTCAATGATGGTGTCCTGCGTGGCCGCCTCATTTTTAAGATACCCTTGAAATAACCCGGGACCTTTGGAAAGAACCTCGCCGACCCCTTCGGCGTCCGGCTCCCATATTTTAATTTCGGCCTGGGAGACCGGGCATCCCACGGAATCAAAATTGATATCGCCATCACGGTGAATGGTGGAATAGCCCGCTACTTCGGTTTGACCATAAATTTGCTTCAGGTTGATGCCTAACGCATGAAAAAAACGGAACACATCCGGGCCGAGCGCCGCACCGCCGGTCAGAGCGGAGCGCACTTTGGAAAACCCGAGCCGATCACGTAGCGCTCTGAACATGGCCATATAAGCCAACCAATAAAGAATTTTCCAAACAACCGGCGGTTTTTGCTTGGCAAATCTGAAATCCGCCCAGCGGTATCCGATGGGCAAACACAGATCGTAAACAAACCGTTTTAAAAAGGATGCGTCAAGATGTTTTACCATGACTTGACGTGAGATGCCTTCCCACATCCTGGGTGAAGCCACCACCAGACTGGGGGCAATTTCATAAAGATCGGCCGTGGCGGTGTCAGGCGATTCCGGGAAATTCACCGTATAGCCGGAATAAAGCGAAGAAAAAACGCTCATGGTCTGTTCCACAATCCAGGGGAGTGGAATAAAGGAGAGAAATTGGTCATCCGGGTGTTTGGGGTCTGCTTCATTCAGGGATGCGACCATGCTGATTATATTATAATGCGTCAGCATGGTTCCTTTAGGATTTCCGGTGGTGCCGGATGTGTAGCAAATCGTGGCCAGATCGCTCTTTTTTAACGAATGCACATTTTTGGTAAACAGCTTTGGATTTTCCTGGGCAATCGCTTGCCCCATGCGTTCAACTTCATAATAATCGATCAGGATTTCATCGTCATACTCCCATAATCCTTTGGGATCCGTATAAATCACCTTTTTAAGGTGGGGCAATTCGGCTTGCATATCAAGGATTTTATCCACCTGTTCCTGATCTTCGGCCACAATCATCACCGCTTCACAATGATTGATGATATAGGCCACTTCATTCAGGATAGCGTCCTGAAAAATTCCCACGGGAATGGCTCCGGCGGCCTGAGCCGCAATTTCGGCATAAATCCACTCAGGGCGGTTATTGCCGATGATGCCCAGTGATTTTCCGGGTTTAAGCCCCAAGGAGGTCAGACCGAGTGAAAAATCACGGACATGTTCAAGGTAGGCGCTCCATGTTACCGACTGCCAGATGCCGTGTTCTTTTTCACGCAGGGCGATACGATTATCACCAAACGCTTCCGCATGTTTTATCAGAAGTGCGGGAAGTGTGTGTGTATTTTTCTGTGAAACGGATTTTTCAGCGTTCATGTCTCAACTTTAGTTCAATAATTATGTTTATGCTGTCAGGTGATCATTTATGATTTCTTCCAAAATTTCTCTTAAATTGGGGATTTCGGATCGGACAACCTGTTTCCCGATATGTTTATGATCTGTGAAACCGAGGGAAGGCTTGTGGTCGGCATTGTCGTAGCGGAATATCAAACCGCCGTCCCGATCCTGATAATGGAAAGAATAAGCCTCTTTGTTGATTTTATAACGCAGATCAACGTATTCTTTGAAAAAAATTTCGAATCGTCAGAAAATGACAGCGTACCTTTTATCAGACCGATCTTTTTTGTTCTGAAATCGGCGGTCAAACCGGAGGACAGAATCAGACCTGTTTTTGTCAATTCGCCGACTGTCTCCGTAATTTCACGCATATATTCGCTGAGTAACATATTCTGCTTCTTTCAGTTGGCTCAGTTCTTCGGCAATCTTTCGCCTGATTTTTATCTCTCCCATCCAACTGACATATTCGTCATCACCACCGTCCAAATCCTCCGCAGCATATTCTCTGGCAAATATATCAGAAGATATCTGATAGTTATCTTCAAATTTTCTGATCTCTCTGTCAGTTTTGCTAAGTCCGATTTCCAACCTTTTTATCTCAGAATAAACGGCTGATCTGATAAGTGATTCAGCATCTTCAAAATCTGATTTTATTTCAAGTGTTATCATAAATACTGCTCCATAGTTAATCAGAAAACGTTCCTACAAACGTGAATATGTTTTACGATCATCTCCCAGATATGCCCTGATCACCTGCTTATTTTCCTGGATTTCACGCGGAGAGCCATCCGCAATTTTACTTCCGAATTCCAATACACAAACATGATCGGAAATATCCATCACCACGCCCATGTCATGCTCCACCAAAATGATACTGACTCCCCACATACGATTCACATTCAGGATAAACCGGGCCATATCTTCGGTTTCTTCCAGATTCATCCCCGCCATCGGTTCATCCAAAAGAAGCACTTCAGGGCGCATGGCCAGCGCCCGGGCCAATTCCACACGTTTTTGGAGGCCGTAAGGAAGCGTTCCCACCACCTTTTTGCGGATCGCTTCGATTTCTAAAAGATCAATGATATTTTCCTCAATATCCCGGCGCAGTTTCAATTCTTCACGACGCGTCCGCCCGAAATAGAGTATATCGGAAAAGACGCCCGCTTTCAGAAATGCATGGCGTCCGAGCTTGATGTTATCCAAAACGGTCATCCCTTTGAAAAGCTCAACGTTCTGGAATGTCCGTGCAATGCCAAGTTTGGCAATGGCGTGCGTTGCAACCTTGGTAATCTCCTTCTTTTTAAAGAACAATTGTCCCTGTTGAGGCGTGTAAAACCGGCTGATACAATTTAAAAGACAGGTCTTGCCCGCTCCGTTAGGACCGATAACAGCAAATATTTCACCCTTTTTCAATTCAGCACTTACAGCGTCAAGCGCTTGAACGCCGCCAAAAGCGAGGGAAATATTAATTGCCTTAATAACCGTATCTTGATTCAAAATATGTTCCTAACCCTTGTTTCTTTTTCTAAACAGCAGAATCATTATGTAAATTTTTAAATTATAAAAATTTGATTGTCACATTGTCAAGCTAAAATTTTGGTTTGGTTATTCTGACCTATGATGTACATTCCGGGTTATCAAAAAAAAGCCTGTTTGAAAACAGTCAGATCAGTTTATCACTTTCTGTGTTCAAACAGGCTCAGTAGTAATTCAGGGCGGCAATCAGATGCTATTTTTTATTTATTTTCTTCATCTGTTTTAAAATCTCAATTGCATCTTTTTGTCCCTGGTACAGTCGGCTCATTTCAATGGACATACCGGCGATCTGCGCCAAGGCCTGCACAAAATTAACATCATTTAACGTAAAATCCCATGATTCGGCCGTGTAAACACGCATAATGCCAAACACTTTGCTTTGCGCAAAAATTGGCACAGACAAAATCGAAGAGATGCCTTCTTTGCGCGCCGCTTCAGGATATTGAATCCTGGGATCGTCATTGACATTATAAATACCCACCGGTCCGTCATCCATAGACAGAGCGATGGATTGCATGACGCTCAAAGGGCCTTTGTTCAGATATTCGTCACTCAGGCCAAACGAGCCGGCCACTTCCAACTCATGCGTTTTGCGATTAATCAGAAACAGGGCGCACCCCTTAACACCCAGTGCATTGGTGACGCCTTCCACTGTCATCAGGACCACTTCTTCCGGATCTCTGGATTGGGAGATATATTTGGAAATTTTAATTAAGGTTTCGTAATTAACGATTTGCTTTTTCATAATGCCCTCCCTTCAGTAAGTTCGTTGTGTGGCAATCCGAGCTGATCTTTATCCCATTTTCAACAGCGCTTCCAAAAAGACGTGCAAGTCTTGTCGGAAGCATCTATATGCCCATTTTCAGCCTCATTTTATCTCCTTTCCCTTGGTGTTGAATTACATAATTTTGAGCTAATCCTGTTCCCAAACAAAAAAGTCTATACCCGCACACTTTCAATCCGCAGCAGATAACATAAAACAGTGTTTCATTTCATTAAAATATTTACAAATTAATAAATCTTTTTAAAAAAACGCCATCTTACTTAAATTGTGTAAATTATTGATATTAAGTTTGATATTATAAACAGATTGCTTAAAAAGCAAGATGAAAATGGTAAAAAGTTAATCTTGTATATTTGCTTGGAATAGTATAATATTGAAATAATAATCGCAATATTTCAATACTGCCTTCAGAACATGCTTATATCGTTTCAAACTTTTAAAATTTTTAGAGAGGAGAGTCTTATAAAAATGGGTGCGCATGAATTTTTTACTCTGCTAACTACGGATTTGACTGTAACAACGATTTTATCATTGGTTATTTTAATTATCATCGCTTTATATATAAACCGTAAACGGGATGCCAGCGGAAAGCTCTCATTTATTGATCGAAGTAAAACAGGAATAATCGCTGTAAGAATATTTGAAATTATTGATGGCCTTAGAAAGCGCAGTTGGATTTTACCTTTGTGGTCACCGGAGAACAATTTACTTTGCAATGTAAAAATCCTGTTGCCCATTGGCGAATATGAGCTAAAAGCGTGTTGGCAGGAAAGTCGCGCACACCATTCAAAAGGAAATATGTTTGAAGCGGAGCCGTATGATAAGCAAAAATCATTTAGTTTGTCCGACGTGATCAAGTTTAAAGTTGCGATGAATCAAGGGATAGAATTTAAGCTCCGAATATCGGGTAAAAACATTCAAATCGATTCGCCGGATAAAAAATTATTAAAATTTAGTTCTGAAAAGTTTGTTTTTCCACTGGCGATTTCCAATCTTTCGATTGCAAATAAAAAATTTATATCCGACCAAGTACAAAAACAGAAAATTTGGGAACTTTCTTTGACAGATGACCGGCTCATCAATGCCCTTAGAAAAAAAATCGGATTAATGCGCCGTCAACTGGATGGATTCATGGTTAAAAACCGTGAGCTGGAATCTAATATAGATCAAACCGTGAATCGTTTGCGAAAAAACGCCCGTTTAAACAAAAAGAACTCAAGTCAAAAGTAACCGTTCACTCCCCTAAGCGGAACAGCTTTCTGCTCTACATGATCACAACCGTGCGTGAGGGTGTAGCGCGGGAAGCTATCCCGCGTTAGCTTATACGTAGGGGAGTGAACGATCACAGTCAAAACACTTTGAACAGAAATTCTCTTGAAAGGTTATTTCCAATGCCGGAAACAACAACAATATATCCGGATTATCAATTTATCCAGGAAATTGAATCCTACGGGCCCTTCGGCGCAGAGGCCTGCTTCCAATGCCGTAAATGCACCAATGGCTGCCCCGTCGCTTTCGCAATGGACCTTTTGCCCGATCAAATTATACGAATGGCGCTATTAGGCCAACGCGACACCTTACTAAGCTGTAATTCGATTTGGATTTGCATCGCCTGTGAAACCTGCACCACACGGTGTCCTAATAAAATTAAAATTGCGGAACTGATGGACGGGCTTAAAGAGATGGCAATTCAGGCGGGAATCCCCTGTCCTCAACCCCAGATACGAACGCTGCATGAAACCTTTTTAGAAAATGTCAGAAAAAGAGGGCGTGTCTTTGAGTTGAGCTTTATTCGAAATTATATGTTTGAAAGCGGTGAACTGCGGCGCAAATGGAATGACGGAGAACTCAGTTATGATTTGAAACTGGGCTTGAAAATGGCCGCCAAAGGAAGATATCTTTTCAGGCCTTCTAAAATTGATGGACAGGAAGAGATCCGCGAAATGCTCGCATATGCCTTTGCAGGGAAAAGTAAATTATGAAAGTATCCTATTATCCGGGATGTTCCCTTGAAGGAACCGCCAAAGACTATGCCATGTCGATTCAGGGAATCTGCACGCGCTTGAATATTCAACTGGATGAAATTCCTGATTGGAACTGCTGCGGCGCCACCTCGGCCCACAGTATTAATCACCGCGCGAGTATCGAACTGGCTGGCCGTAATTTGAATCTTGCGACCCGGCCCGTTCGGTTCGGTCTTCCGCACGCTGATTTATTGGTTCCATGCCCCTTATGCTTCAACCGGCTCAAAACAGCGGCGTTGGCATTGGAAGGTGATCAGAAAGAACACTATCGCATCACTTTGCCGGATTCCGTACCACAAATCTGGGAGATAGCCAATTTTTTTGCCGAAGACAATATGCTCAGGCGTGTTGCCAAACATGTCGAACATCCGCTAAAAAACTTCAAAACAGTCTGTTATTACGGTTGCATGGCCAACCGCCCGCCTGAAGTTGCCGAGATTGCTGACTATGAAAATCCGATGAGTTTAGATCGCATTATGGCCAATATCGGCGCAACCGCCATTGCCTGGCCTTTCAAAACCGATTGTTGCGGAGCCAGTCAGGTGCTTTCCCGTCCGGAGACTGTCACACGGTTGGTCGGCAAGCTTTTTACGATGGCACAACAGGTTGGTGCCCAGGCTATTGTCGTTTCTTGCCAGATGTGCCAGGCCAATTTGGATATGTATCAGGCAAAGATCAGCGCTGATTGGGGAAAACACTTCAATATGCCAATTTACTATTTCACCGAGCTGATCGGGTTGGCAATGGGGGTGCCCGAGGCCAAGAAATGGCTTTCCGGACATATCGCAGACCCTTTCACGCTTTTGCGTGAGCTGGGTTTGTAGAAAAAATTGAACGTCCAACATCGAACATTGAATAATGAAACCTGAACACTGACACCTGAAAAAATGAATCCTATAATCGAATCCCCCTCCAAAATTGGCGCAATAACTGTCATCGGCGGCGGAATTGCCGGTATCCAGGCCGCTCTGGATATGGCCGACGCCGGTTATAAAGTATATCTCGTGGAAGAGAAACCCGCGGTCGGCGGCGTTATGGCGCAACTGGATAAGACCTTTCCCACCAATGATTGCTCGGCCTGTATGCTGGGGCCGAAACTGGTCGAACTGGATAATCACGCGAACATTGAAATATCAGCTTATACGGATGTTCTTAATTTGGAGGGAACTCCCGGCCATTTCCGATTAACGCTTAAACGCAAAGCCCGGGCGGTTGACCCTGAAAAATGCGTGAGTTGCGGTTTATGTGCTGACAAATGTCCGGTCCGAGTTTCTGATTTGTTCAATGCAGACCTGAATCAGCGCAAAGCGATCTATCTTCCCTATCCGCAGGCATTACCGCTCACTTATACAATTGATAAAGATAATTGCCGTTTTTTTACCAAAGGCAAATGCCGGATATGTGAAAAGCTATGTCCGAATAAAGCGATTGCCTTCGATCAGGATGATGAAACCGTTTACATTGAAGCCGGAGCCGTGATTTTGGCGGGCGGATTTACGCCTTTTGACGCCCGTCTGAAAGGTGAATATGGCTACGGCCAATGGCCTGATGTGATCACCAGCCTTGAATACGAACGCATCCTTTCCGCTTCGGGACCTTTTCAGGGACATATTCGTAGAGTCTCGGATGACCGTACGCCTCGTCGCATCGCCTGGATCCAATGTGTCGGTTCCCGGGACCTGCGTAACGGCCATGCCTATTGTTCTTCCGTGTGTTGTATGTACGCGGCTAAACAGGCGATGATCACCAAGGAACATGATCCCGATATTGAAACAACCATTTTTTATATTGATTTCCGGGCGCATGGCAAAGGGTTTGATCGCTTTTATGAACGGTCCGAACATGAGAATGGCGTGCGCTATATCCGTTCGATGATTTCACGGGTGGTTCCCAATCCGGAGGATGACACCCTGCAAATCAGCTATACCGACCTGACGCATGGCCAGAAAGAAGCGTGTTTTGATCTGGTCGTGCTTTCTATCGGCCTGAGTCCCAATACATCCGCTATGAAACTGGCTGAACGAATCGGCGTTCAGTTAAATCCGCATGGTTTTTGTGAAACAGATTCGTTAAATACCGTGGTGACTTCCCGACCGGGCGTATTTGCCTGCGGCGGAATGCAGGGACCTAAAAACATACCCGATGCCGTGCAACAGGCTGGCAGTGCGGCATCCCAGGCGATGGCACTGCTTTCTGATGTGCGAGGCTCTCTTACGGTTGCACCGGCAATCCCGACCGAACGTGACGTTGCCGGACAACCGCCTCGGATTGGCGTATTTGTCTGTCATTGCGGCATTAATATTGCCGGCGTCGTGGATGTTCAGGCGGTCGCCGATTATGCCGCAACTCTTCATAGAGTGGCATACGCGACGCATTGCATGTTTGCCTGTTCTTCTGACCAACAACAGGAAATAAGGAACGCCATTGAAAAACACCGTCTTAACCGCGTGGTGGTGGCATCTTGCACACCACGCACCCATGAGCCCCTGTTTCGCGATACAATCAGACAGGCCGGGCTGAATCCCTATCTGTTCGAACTCGCCAATATTCGGGAGCACGATGCCTGGGTGCATCGGAATCATCCGGAATCAGCCACTCATAAAGCTAAAAATCTGGTGGCCATGTCCGTGGCCCGCGCCTGCCTTTTGGAACCGCTGTATGCAACTGATTATGAAACCGTTCAAAAGGCGCTGGTGATCGGAGGGGGACTGGCCGGTCTTACCGCCGCAACTGCCATAGCCGAGCAAGGCTTTCCGGTATTTTTAATCGAACGAACATCGGAACCAGGCGGCAATGCCCGCACCCTTTTTTATACCGAAGATGGCGCCTCCCCGGCGCATCATGTTGAAACACTTATTCAGAAAGTTTCCAATCAACCCCTCATCACAGTTTTTACAAACACTGAGATTGTTTCGGTTATGGGAAGCTGCGGCCAATTTACAACCCGGATTAAAACTGGGGGAGAATCACGGACAATTGCACACGGTGTCACCTTGATTGCCATTGGCGGAGAAGAATATACGCCAACAGAATATTTTTATGGACGCCATCCCGGCGTAATAACACAAAGAGCATTTGAATCCATGCTCATGCATCAACCGGATGACGCCCGCCGGCTAAAACATGTAGTCATGATTCAATGCGTCGGTTCACGTGAAGCGGAAAACCTTTATTGCAGCCGGGTGTGCTGCACCGCCGCCTTGAAAAACAGCCTGGAAATAAAAGCGTTGAACCCGGATGTGCAAGTTTCGGTGCTATACCGGGATATTCGTTCACACAGCTTCAGGGAAACTGTTTATTTGAAAGCACGTCAGCGGGGCATTCGTTTTTTCCGTTTCAAGAGGGAGCAAAAACCGGAAGTGACACCTGATTCGGCAGATTCAGACATAGATTCAGAACGTAATCGGCTGACTGTCAAACTATTTGATGACCAACTGCAAAGCCAGGTTCAATTGAAAGCCGACCTTTTGGTGTTAAGCGCGGCTATCCGACCTGCCCACACCGCTGAATATCTGGCGGAAACCATGCGCCTTCCGTTAGATGAAGATGGCTTTTTTATGGAAGTCCATCCCAAACTCAGACCGCTTGATTCACCCACCGCCGGTATCTTTCTTTGCGGTCTGGCACAAGGTCCCAAATTCGCTGCTGAAACCATTATTCAGGCGCGCGGTGCGGTTTCCAGGGCGTTGGCCGTACTGTCTAAAAAAACAATGACCGCCGACGGGATGATCACACAGGTCGATCCTCGGCTTTGCCGCGCCTGTGGCGAATGCGAAAAAACATGTCTGTTCGAGGCGATCAGAGTGACTGAAACGGAAGACGGACGCCAGGCAGCAGTAGTAACCGCAACCGTATGCACAGGCTGCGGCGCCTGTAATGCCGCTTGTCCCACCGGCGCGGCGTCATTAGCCCATTTTCGGGATAGCCAGATCAATGGCATGATTGGCAAGGTTGCATAATCTGCGGTAGTTAGGAACTCGAATTAAATAACTCGACAGTCATAAGTTTTTTGCAATTCTTGTACCGAAATTTGTTAAGCACCTGAAATCATAGGAACTGTAAATTTTGTTGCATTTTTATTATTATCAATGATTTCAGTAGGTTACAATAACTTATGACTGACGAGAAATTAAATGGAACGATATTGCTTGTCTTTGGGTCCATATTCCGCGTTGCATAATTGAGTGAATATTCCTAATATTCACTCAATTACGCGCCTTAAATATGAACCCTAATCGTTTTGTGATTATGATTGTTTTTATGAAAAGTGCTAAACGGAAAAGTAATAGCTAATATGGTGACCTTATGACTCTACCAAATAAAATTATGGTTGTTGATGACGTCCCGTCGATTCTAACCTTCCTCAAAGATATTTTGACAGAGGCAAACTATGAAGTGGATACAGTCGGCAGTGGTGAACACGCGTTGGCACGGTTAAATATTTTCAAACCGGATTTAATTCTCCTGGACAACATTATGCCCGGGATGAGCGGTTATGAAGTCTGCCGTAAAATACGCGAGGACCGCACCAATGACCCTGTCAAGATTATTATGGTGTCAAGCAAATCCAAGCTGAAAGAGCGTCTCAGGGGGTATGAAACCGGTGTTGATGATTACATCGGCAAGCCATTTGATGAAAATGAGCTTTTAGCCAAAATACACGTTTTTACACGGTTAAAAAATGTGGAAGATGAGCTTGTGGATCTGAATAACCAACTGAACGAACAAGTTCGGATACGCACTCAGCAACTGTTAGATGCTGAAAAAATGGCTACTGTGGGAAGGCTGACGGCCGGAATTGTTCACAATCTGAACAATCCCCTTCAGATCATGATGTCAATTTCCCAACTTTTGGCCATAAGGCATCCGGATATTTCCCGAATTACAGACCTGAGAAAGGCGTGCGACCGGATGCAGGGAATCATCGCCACCATACTCAACACCGGCAAAAGAGAAAATGAACTTGTGCCGGTTCAAATCGATCTTAATGAAGTGTTGCAAGATCTGGTTGAAATGCTTAAGGCCAACCATTTTTTCAAATATAAGATCCGCACCAAAATGGAATTGCGGCCTTTACCGCTATTTCGAGGTATTTACGCTCATTTCAGCCAAAGTTTTGGCAATTTGATCAACAATGCCGTGGATGCCATGTATTACCAAAATGAAGGTGTCTTAACCATTCAGAGTTGTGTGACTGACCAACTGATCCAGATAAAGATCGCTGACACCGGCGTCGGGATTGACGCCGACAAAATGGATATGATTTTCGATCCGTTTTATACAACCAAGCCATTGACTGTTGATGATAATCGGCCAACGGGTACCGGATTGGGTCTGGCTTCATGCCAGGAAATGATTGCATCCTACAGCGGCAAAATCAAGGTCGTTTCGCAGATCGGAAAAGGGACGACAATTATAGTAAAACTTCCGATTGACGCATGTTGATTGAAGGTATTCCATCAGTTTTTGGCATCATGAGGATTAATTTTGATACGGAAAAGCGGAATGTGGCTGAATGGAAAACAGTTTGAAATTTGGGTATCCTTCATTCCTC
>JAOZRC010000608.1 GCA_029940345.1 Desulfobacterales bacterium | reverse complement strand
TTTGGTAGGGAGGCAATTTTTGTGCCAGAACAAACCAAAATCTGACAACTATATCCTTTTTATTGTTGAATATACTTGAAAAGAAAAATCATACCCGAGCCCGTTTTGGCGTTCTTCATAATAATTTATGGCATCTTCAAATTCCAGCTCAGCATCAGGATGAAAAGTATATTTCATTTTTCGAATCGTTTCCAAATTTTATTAAATACTTCATTTCCGGATACCCCTTTTACTTTTCCGGATTTAAGTTCATTTAGCCTTTTTTGGGAAATTTCTATCCATTTGCAATCAATTTCAGGATCAACTGGATTCATGCTTTTAATAAGCGAGTCTATTATGTATGCTCTATCTTCAATGGGTAGTAACAGGCCTTCTTCAATTAGTTCTTGTTTCGATAACATATTTCTTCCCTCTTTTTTATGGGCAGGTTAATCGTTCGCATACCCGGCAATCAATACCCGGGGCAAAGCGGAAGGTTTTAATTGTCCGCGTTAATGCATAGGTTAGGCGCAATATGTGTCCACCCAGTATAAGCGGAATGATTTCTTCATCCTGCATTCCTTTCCATCCCATATCATCTCCGATTTGAAATTTTTTATCCGCACTAACTATTTTCATTGACTCAACATGAGATTGAGCAATAAGTAAACGATCAAAGGGATCTTTATGAATATGGGGAAGATCGCGCAACGCGTAAATATGCTTTAATTGAATTGGCAACAAATTTAAATCGTTTTGTTCTATTTGAACATTGATCAGCTTGTTTAAAGGTGATTGGAATTTCAGTTTTCCCAGTTGTTGCTTTATCTGAATTTCCCACGGAGAAACCATGCTTAAATACAGTTGATTCGCAGAATCACTACATACACTCCTGATATGATCAGATAGTTTTTCCGGCTCAAAATTAAGCCAAAGAAAAATATGTGTATCCAATAACGATTTCATACCTGTTTCCCCAACCAAAACGAATCAGGTAATTCACTATCAAAATCATCCGCTATAAAAAACGGTTCTTTGAATTGACCAAATTGACGTTGCTTTTTTTCAGGCAAAGTTTCATTTTCATCATCATACATAATGATTACTTTTACCGTTCCATGTCGTATGCTTTCTGGTAATTTGAGAATAATCTCATGTTTATTTGTTGATGCTCTTCCGCTGTTACTTTGATTATGGTGAATAGTCAAATTTCATGGTTAACAACTCCCTGAAAGTCCAAACATGGTTAGTGATTCCGGCAGCCATTCCGGGTGTCCTGGAGACATATTTCCGTTCAAACAGATTATCTGTTTCGGCGCTTTTTTCTCTAAGGCTCATGTGAGGTCGCGTAAAATTATAAAATACTTGAAAAAAAACAACTTGTTTATTGAGATTCTCTCTATTTTTACTGAAGCTCAGGGTTTTCCTTCCCAAGGGGGCAAGAGATTGGCGAATAGTCAGGTTCAGCCTTTCAAGAAGAGTTGTGCTTATTTTCAGACCGGATTTGATGAATCTCTCCGCACCGCATACGATGCGATAAGTAATTTCCAATATACGTCCCTTCTTTCTTTTTTTAACTACTTGGCCATAAACTAAATCTTCATGCGGTTCTTTGACCGGATTTCTAGGGCGGCCTGGCTTGCCTGTTTTTTCGAAGGTTTTTATTTTATAATAATATTCTATCAAGGCCGGCAGATAACAACTGAACCCGTCACTGAAGAAGCATGGAACACCGAGGATGACGCTGGCAGTTATTTGGATAAGAAGCAGAGCCGTCTTAAATGTCCTCGGACCCACCACCATTGCCACAATTAATCTGAACTCAGGCGCGTAGCTTACCCAAATCCACTGACGCCCGTCATCGCATTCGTCGTTGCTTTCTATTGCCACTCCGGCTTTTTTGCTGACCTTCCTTTTTACAAAGCTCCACATTTCATCCAACTGAACCTCAGTTACCGAAAGTTCTTTGAGTAGGGTAACATTGATTTCATCTGCTTTTTTATATGCACGGTCCAACCATTCAAGAACGGTTTCCACTTTGACCTCAAGTACGAAGGAAATGCCGGAAAGACCCACTTTGACGAGAATCATCTTCAAAGCCATCATTACTTTATCTTCATGGGTCTTAAGGTCAAAAAAGACGGTGTCACGCGTTTCAGAGAATGTTGTTCCGCAGTCACAACATTTGAAAATCCGACGTTTCCCGCTTTGAGTCAGATAGGTGCTTATAGCGCTTATATTTCCTTTGTTCATCAGACCGTAGCTTTGACATTCTGTATTTGGGCAAGGTTGATTCCAATTCTTGGGCTTTCTCATGATTTCACCTCCTGTGAAATCATGGTGCGTAGCCGTGATATTGTCAAGATTTATTTTCAAAGTAACAGCGGAAGAGCATCGATATCCCAGTATCCTTTGTAATTATTTCATTTTGTTATATTTTTCAAAAAGTAAAAATTTGTCATATCAATATTTTTTTTCAGCTATTCATAAGCCAATAATCACAACAGTTATGTTGATATTGAGCCAAAAATGAAACACGAAAAATGAAATATCTTCTTCAAATTTTTATCAATCTGAACGTAGGGTCAAGCTTTACTCCCCGGTTTGGCATGGTCTCGATTTTCGATCAGTTTACCAAGGCCATCTTCCCTTAATTATCTGTACTGCCCGACTATCAAGCCCCAAATCATCAAGAGGAAAATCTTCCCCATGTGCAACTTTTTCAACAAACGGAATAAACCAAGCGATTTGACCTGTGTAAGCTTGGTTGAGGTAGCTGTTGTAGTGAGATAGCGCGCCCTCAGCGTTGGTCGGGAAGTTGCCGTTATAGTCGCCCCCAACACGAAAGGGATATTTGAAATTGCTGGGACAGAAGACAAAACCTTCGGCTTTTCCGTAGACTATGACGATGTAATCAATTCCCCTTTCTTCCGCTTGGCGTTGCCAGGTAGGCTTGGATTTTTGCATAGTGTTTTCCTCTTGAATAAATGTCAACTGGCATTCTGTTAGCCCCGAGTAGGGATGTTTCACAGCTCCTGCTCTAACCCATATTCAAATCAATATAAACCAGACAGCGAATCAGGTGTCTGTCGCTTTCCACCGCGGTTGCATGGTATCGATCATTCCCAAAAGCGCCTTTGCGTCACTTTCGGGTGTTGTATTCCCGGCCTGTTCTCCTGGCAGCCGACTGTATGGATTTCGGAATGACATCGTCATCCGTGTCCGACACGAGCAGATGAATATGGTCAGAAGTTACCATATAATTCAGTATGCAGAGACCGAACCGCTTTTCAGCCTCAAAAAGCTGGTACAACCAACGTTTTTTATCTTTTGAAAATTTCAGCAGCTATTCTCTTTTATGACACCGATGGGTTATATGCCAGATATGTCCCGGTATATGATGCCTGTCAGCTCTTGGCATTTTGTAAGATTCCCTTCTTAAAAGTTCCTTTTTGCCCTAAAAAAAGTGGCTTTAAGAACTAAAATGATACCTATTTTGATTTCATATCACATAAATTCAATTGGTTAGCTTGGTCCGACCCCATTTCACCGATTTCAGTTTTACGCTTCGTTGATAGACTGAGAGGCTGTTTATCTGGTCAGAGTTATTTTCATATGGTTTTTATCTTTGCATGAGAGCTTTCATAAGGACGAAGTAAACGGCCTGAAAAAGCGAAGTGAAACGGAGTTTTTTCAGGTCCGGTTGACTGATTTGTTATTTACTCAAGTTTAAATTAAAGAAATAAAGCATCATTCTTAAATGTTGCCCAAAATTTTAATGAATTTAGTGAGAGTCTTATCAGATAAGGC
>JAOZRC010000607.1 GCA_029940345.1 Desulfobacterales bacterium | reverse complement strand
ATAATCATATACAACCGAAAGACCCTTTATGCTAAAACTCGAAGACATAACCAAAAACAGCCAGATCCAAGGCATCGAACCTGAAGGCGCGGTGCGCATCATTGCGGCGGAGCCGGCCGGCGCCAACGCGGTGACTGTGATTTACAAGGACAGCCGCGGGCGTTTGGGCGAACGCATGCTGTTCCGCAATAATGAGCCGTCCCTGACAGTGGCCGCCCAAGAGCAGCTCTGGCAATTTGACGCGCCCGGCGGTGCTTTCAAGCTGGCCGCAGAAGCGTTGCGCATCCGAATGGCGCACCTGTTTGATCCCATGATGGCGGTACACACCTCGGATGTGGAACCATTGCCCCACCAGATCACCGCGGTTTACGAAGCCATGCTGCCGCGCCAGCCGTTGCGGTTCGTTTTGGCCGACGATCCCGGATCAGGCAAAACCATCATGGCCGGTTTATATATCCGCGAGCTGATGATGCGCAGTGACGCCTGCCGCATCCTGATTGTGGCCCCGGGCAGCTTAGTGGAGCAGTGGCAGGATGAACTGTTTGAAAAATTCAGCCTCACCTTTGACATTTTTTCAAGGGAGATGCTGGAAACATCCCATTCCGGCAATCCGTTTGCCGACCGCGATTTGCTCATCGCCCGCTTGGATCAACTCAGCCGCTCCGATGAGATCAAAGCCAAACTTGAGGCCGTCGAATGGGACTTGGCAGTGGTGGACGAAGCCCATAAAATGTCGGCCAGTTATTTCGGCCGCAAGATCAAGCGCACCAAACGGTTTAAATTGGGCAAGCTGTTGGCTTCCCAGGCGCGTCATTTTCTGCTGATGACCGCCACCCCGCACAATGGCAAAGAGGCCGACTTCCAGTTGTTTCTTTCCCTGTTGGACGGCGACCGTTTTTACGGCCAATTCCGCGACGGCGTTCACAAAACCGATACAACCGATGTCATGCGGCGCATGGTCAAAGAGGAGCTGCTCAAATTCGACGGGGCGCCGCTTTTCCCGGAACGCAAAGCGTATACGGCCAACTACGATCTTTCAGACGCCGAAAACGCGCTGTATGCCAATGTCACCGAATATGTAACCCAAGAGATGAACAAGGCCGAACGCTTAGACGGCAAGCGCAAAGGCACCATCGGTTTTGCGTTGACCCTGTTGCAGCGGCGTCTGGCGTCATCGCCCGAAGCGATCTATCAATCCTTGAAACGCCGCCGCAAAAAGCTGGAGCAGCAACTTGAAGAGCAAAAGCAAGCGCCCCAGGCCGGCGGCTGCGTTGCCGAAACGATGCAAATGTATGCCACAGCGGAAAGGTACGATGACATTGACGATGAACTGACCGGCGCGGAATATGAAGCGTTGGCCGATAAACTGGTGAATCAGGCCACGGCGGCGCGTACGCTTCGGGAGTTAAACGATGAAATCCTCAGCCTGATCGGGCTCGAACATCAGGCGCGGGAACTGGTCAATTCCGGCCAGGACCGCAAATGGGAGGAGCTTTCGCATCTGCTCCAGGACAATCCCTGCATGAAAAAAGCCGATGGCGCGCGCCGCAAACTCATTATTTTCACCGAACATAAGGATACGTTGAACTATTTGTGCGACCGTATTCGCGGCGTGCTGGGTTCGCACGATGCCGTGGTGTATATTCACGGCGGTGTTTATCGGGATAAACGCCGCAAGGTGCAGGAGACGTTTCGCAATGATCCCCAGGTGCTGGTGTTGGTTGCCACTGACGCCGCCGGTGAAGGCGTAAATCTCCAAAACGCAAATCTGATGATCAACTACGATATGCCCTGGAATCCCAACCGCATTGAGCAGCGCTTTGGGCGCATCCATCGCATCGGCCAGACCGAGGTGTGCCATTTATGGAATATGGTCGCACAGGAAACCCGTGAAGGAGCAGTGTTTCAGCGGTTATTGGAAAAAATCGAAGTGGAACGAGCGGCGTTAGGCGGGCGCGTCTTTGATATTCTCGGCGAGGCGTTTGATAATGTTTCCTTAAAAGAGATGCTCATCCAAGCGATCCGGCACGGTGACGATCCCCAGGTGCGGGCGCGTCTTAAACGCAAAGTCGAAGGCGCGCTGGACACCGAGCATCTCAAAAAGATCATGGCGCGCAACATGCTTTCCCAGGAGGTGATGACGCCGGAGCGCCTTTATGCCGTCAAAGCGGAGATGGAAAAAGCGGAAGCCCGGCGTTTGCAGCCGTTTTTTATCCGCGCCTTTTTCAACGAGGCGTTTGGCAACCTGCACGGCATTTTGCGTGCGCGCGAAAAGGGACGCTTTGAAATTACCTACGTTCCCGGCATCATCCGCGAAAAAGACCGCCTGATCAGCCGCACCCGTGAACCCGTGCTGAAACGCTATGCGCGCGTCTGTTTTGAGCGCCAGCAGATCTATGTTTTCAATAAAGCCATGGCCAGCCTGATTCATCCGGGCCATCCGCTCATGGCCGCAGTAATCGATCTGATGCTGGAAACGCATGGCCATTGGCTTCGACAGGGCGCCATCCTGCTGGACCCGGCCGATGATGGGACCGAACCCCGCTTGTTGGTGCTGCTTGACCACGCCATACGGGAAAGCGTTTACGGCCAGGATGAGCGCCGTTTGGTTTCCCGGCGGCTGCAATTTGTGGCCATCACACCCGATGGCCGCCAGACTGACGCCGGATGGGCGCCCCATTTGGACCTGGTTCCTTTGGCCGCCGAAGAAGCGGCGCTGGTGGAAGATATCCGCACGGCCGGGTGGTTAAGCGGCAATGTGGAGACCTTGGCGTTAAACTATGCGGTCGATTGTATGGTCCCGGAACATTTTAACGAGATTAAGACGCGCCAGGAAACGGAAATCACCAAAGTGCTGAATGCGGTTTATGACCGTCTGACCCAAGAGATCGCCTATTGGCAGGATCGCTATCTGGTTCTCAAGGATGCCGTCAAAGCCGGTAAACAACCGCGCATGCAGCCGGAAAACGCCCGGCGGCGCGCCGAAGATTTACGCGCCCGCTTAGATGTGCGCACCCGTGAACTGGAAGCCCGGCGCAACCTGATATCCAGTCCGCCGTCCGTTGTGGGTGCTGGTCTGGTGATTCCGGCCGGTCTGCTGGCCCAGCACCAGGGGCAGCCGCCGCCGGATCCTTTTGGCGTGAATCCGCAACGTCGCAAGGAGATCGAAATGATCGCCATGCAGGCCGTAACCACCTCAGAGCAAAAACAGGGTTACACCACCCGGGACGTGTCCGCCGATAAATGCGGTTGGGATATTTCGTCTTACAAACAGGGATTTCCCGACCGCCATATTGAAGTCAAAGGACGGGCTAAAGGCGCGACCACGTTGACGGTTTCGCGCAATGAAATTCTCTATGCTCTGAATCAGGAAGATAAATTCCTTTTAGCCATTGTGTTGGTGGATGAAGCGGATCAAGCGGACGGCCCCTATTATATTCGCAAGCCGTTCAACAAAGAGCCGGAATGGGGCGTTGCCAGCATCAATTATGATTTGAACGGGCTTTTGAAACGTTCGGAAAGGTTTTAATAGAAGATGATCAAAGCGCCTAAAAAATTGATTGAAGTTGCGTTGCCTTTAGAAGCTATCAATGCTTCGGCAGCGTATGAAAAATTGCCCGGTATCGGCGCTCATCCCCGTGGAATTCACCTTTGGTGGGCGCGGCGGCCTTTTGGCGCTGCACGGGCGATACTATTCGCCCAAATGGTTAATGATCCCGGTGGTTGGCGCGGATGGGGCAAGTATCCGGGGCAAACCAAAGAGGATGCGCGGCGTGAAAGAGATGCGCT
>JAOZRC010000606.1 GCA_029940345.1 Desulfobacterales bacterium | reverse complement strand
ATGTATCACCAAAGCGCTAAGGATGAAATCATTTTAATATTTTAATCAAAACAATTATTCAACCCGACTTATAGAAAATATTGTTAAGAAACCATGCTAAATGCATTCGTCCAAAAAATAATCCGACGACTGAAAAACAATCCGAACTATTGTTTAGATACCTCATTAAACGTCAGTTTATTGATGCCTGTGCTGGGTATGCGGGGCCTGGCGTTTGCACGTGGCTGGCTGAAGCATTTTCGACTGGCCCATAGCACCGGGGCGTTGTTTATCGGCAAGCATGTTCAGTTGCGCCATCCTAGGCTGATTCGCACCGGTCGCAGCGTCATTATCGAAGATTATGTATTGATTGACGCGTTGTCACAACAGGGAGTTCAATTGGGTAATAATGTGACTGTGGCCAGGGCCGCTGTCATTCAATGCACCGGCGTCATCAGCCAATTGGGGATCGGATTATGCGTAGGCGATAATTCGGCCATTGGCACCTACTCCTTTTTGGGTGCCCAAGGCGGCATCAAAATTGGCTCGGACGTTATTATGGGGCCGCGCGTGAATATCCATTCCGAAAATCATTGCTATGATGATGTTAAAACGCCGATTCGTCTTCAAGGTGTGCGACGTCAGGGCGTTATTGTGGAAGATGATTGCTGGATTGGCGCTAGCGCCATCATTCTTGACGGCGTTCATATCGGCCGGGGATGTGTGGTTGCCGCGGGGAGTGTTGTTAAAAACAGTATCCCCGCTTATTCGGTGGTTGCCGGTGCGCCCGCGCGGGTTGTCAAAAACAGACGATCCGGCTAATCGCGGCTTACTTTTTCGTACATCAAAAAGGCAAAAAGCAGCGTTCCCAGCAATTGGATCAGGGCGGCCAAAGGGAAAACATAATGCAATTTCCATAAATCCATCATCACGCCCCCCATTAACGAGCCTACCAGCATTCCGAGACTGTGAGCCATTGTGATAATTGCCATCAGCGCGCCCATCCCGCCGATTGTATTGCCTTTTATCACGGCAATCGCCGAATGCGCCGGCATAGATATACCGCCGCCAATCCCGAAACAGACACCGGCTATCAAAAGACCGCTGAATCCGTCAGACCATGAAAATGACAGCACGGAATAGGTCAGAATTAAGCCTCCGAAAATGACCAGAAAGCGTTTGTCCAAACGGTCAGCCAATAATCCCATGGGAACATGCATCAGGCCGCTGATAAAAACACCGACCATTACCAGGATACCGATGTACGAACTGGAAAGTTGAAACTCGGAATCGGCAAACACCGGCAGAAATCCCCAAACAATGCCGATACAGGCGGCATAAACAAACCGGAATACAAAGATAGCAACAACACTGCGATCTGTGCAAAGTTGGCGCCAGGCGAGCGGTTTCCTCTCCTTGTGGAGAATTTTCTCCGTATGAGTGGGTGGCAGCCAGAAATAACACAAAAGAAAACCGACCGCCGAGAGAACACCCATACAGATAAACGCGAAGTGAAGATTAAATTGATCCTTTATCACGCCGCCTAACAACGGACCGAAACTAAGCCCCAGGAACATCGAGGTGTGAAAAAGGCCCATAGTGAAACCTTCACGACCAGGCGGCGTGATATCTCCGATATACGCCTGAACCACCGGCATAATCATAGCTGAAGCCACGCCTTGAATCAGCCGTATGACAATCAAGCCTTCAACATTACGAGCGAGAATAAAAGTAAATGAAATAACCGAATAAGCGAACAAGCCGGATATAATAAGCGGCCGGCGTCCCTTTTTATCCGACAACTTGCCGAAATAGGGCAGAAAAACGGTTCGGGAGAAAGAGAACGCACCGAAGATCATGCCGATATAGATGCCGCCGGCACCCATATTGTGAGCAAAGACAGGCAGCAAAGGCACAACAATGCCGACACCGGTAATCGTGGCAAAGAGAGAGAAGAATAATGCTGCAAAGACGGTTTTATCTAATGAGTTCATATAGCAGCGATGGTGGTTGGTAGCGGCATGGTTTAGCGGTTATTGGGCTTTTTTAAGAATTAGATTGTAGGGTGCGTTAGGCGTCAGCCGTAACGCACCGAAATAATTGTGCAAACATATTTTTTAATATTAACACGGTGCGTTACGCTCCGCTAACGCACCCTACATTTTGGGTAGTTTATTTTTTGCTAAATCCCTAAAAGCCTGTTTGCACTCCGGATGGAAAAATTTTTTGTCCTTATTCCAAATTTCCTAGCCCGTTTTTTGAAATTTTGCCAGAGTCGTTTCCACCAGTTCGCGTATCTCCGCCAAGCGTTCCGCGGACATGGCTTCAAAGCGCAACACCAACACCGGCTGCGTATTGGACGCCCGTACCAGCCCCCAGCCATCGTCAAACAAAACACGTACACCATCAATATCAATCACATCATAGCGTTCACGAAAGTAGTCGGTGACTTTGGCGACAACGTCAAATTTGATTTTATCCAGGCAAGCGACCCTGATTTCAGGCGTACTGAAAGTCTGGGGCAGGTCAGAAAGCATTTCCGACACCGTCAGCTTACTGGCTGAGACAATTTCAAGCAAACGGCAGCAAGCGTAAATCGCGTCATCATAGCCAAAATAGCGATCTTTAAAAAAGACATGGCCGCTCATTTCACCCGCTAACTCGGCCTTCTCCTCTTTCATCTTTTTCTTAATTAACGAATGGCCGGTTTTCCACATGATGGCGCGGCCGCCGTGTTTTTCGATATCATCATACATGGTTTGAGAGCATTTGACTTCCGATATGATCGTAGCGCCGGGTTTGCGCGCTAAAATTTCCCTGGCAAATAATACCATCAGACGGTCGCCAAACACGAGGTCGCCTTTTTCATCGATCACACCGATGCGGTCGCCGTCGCCGTCAAAACCGATGCCCAAATCAAGCCCTTTGTCCTTGACCAGTTGTTGAAGTTCAGCCATGTTTTTCGCAACCGTAGGATCCGCTTCATGGTTGGGAAACGTTCCGTCCATATCGCAGTAGAGGTCATGCACTTCGCATTTGAGATTTTTCAAAATGGGCAATGCAATCACGCCGGCGGTTCCGTTGCCGGCATCAACGCCGATTCGCAACGGCCGGGATAAATTAATATTGTTTTCCACAAACGCTTTGTAGGGAGTTACAACGTCAACAGTTGTCAGTTCGCCCTGGCCCTTTACAAAATCACCGGCGTTTATAATGTTCAATATTTCCTGAATCTGGTTGCCATGAATCGAATCTGATCCCACATTTAATTTAAAACCGTTGTATTCCGGAGGATTATGACTGGCAGTAACCATAACACCGCCCTCTGTCGGCAAATCACGGATCGAAAAATATAGCACCGGCGTCGTGCAGACGCCGATATCAATGACGTCACATCCGCAGGAACGCAATCCTTCAATCACTTTGGCGGTATAAAGCTCACCGGTGACGCGACAGTCACGCCCCACGCTGATTTTTTGGCAGTTATGTTGTCTGAGCCAGGTTCCCACACCCTGGCCAATAAGCTTGACATCATCGTCGGTCATATCTTTACCGGCGATTCCGCGAATATCATACTCTCTGAACATTTCCGGGTTCATTTTTATTCCTTTTTTTAATAATTAAAGTTTTTATTCCAAATCAAATACTCTTCAGTCGTATGTTATGATAACAAAAATTTGCGACATGTTGAATTCATTCAGAGTCCCATCGGGCATGCGCGTCAAGCTAAGACTATAACAATCTGTTTTTATTGGACACAGTCAGTGTCCTACTGTAACAGACGAAAGTTGAAAAACCTTGCCTGATAAGGG
>JAOZRC010000605.1 GCA_029940345.1 Desulfobacterales bacterium | reverse complement strand
AAATTTCATGGCAATAGGCCGGCTATTCCCTTAAAATTTGCGAAAATCAGCCCTTTTTCGCTTCGATCACGACTTTCCAAACAGGCTCTTAGCATTTCCTGAAGCCTGGTTTACAAGTTAATCTCTTCAATTGTCACGGAGTTGTTCGTAAACACACAGATACTGCCCGCGATTTTCATCGCCGCGGTTACAATTGCGGCCGCATCCATATCGGTGTGGAGACTCAGGGCAATCGCAGATGACTGGGCGGCGACGCCTCCGGAACCGATGGCAATGATGCCTTCATCCGGTTCAATCACGTCGCCATTTCCCGAAATAAGAAACATACGTTCGTCATCCACCGCAATCATCAGGGCTTCCAAGCGCCTCAAATATTTATCGGTGCGCCAATCCCTGGCCAGTTCAACCGCACTGCGCGTCAGATTGCCGTTGTAGCGCTCCAGTTTGCCTTCCAGTCGCTCGGAAAGATTCAGCGCATCGGCAGTGGCTCCGGCAAAACCGACGATAATTTTGTCATTATAAATTTTGCGCACTTTCTTGGCCCTATGTTTGACGACCGTATCATTCATAGTCACCTGTCCGTCTCCGGCCACCGCGACTTTGTTCTTGCATTTGACTGCCAGAATTGTGGTTCCTCTGATTTTCATTATTTATCAGCTCCTTTTTTTGGTGTCGTATTTTATCTTTGCTATGATTATGATACTTACAGGTTCAATAACTTTTGAACCAAAATATCAACATCCGTATAGGGGTTCAATTCATAAATTTTTTTCCCACGATTCAGGTCATTTTGCGAATATTTTTGTATTTTCTTCGCATTGTCAATCGCCTGGCGGGTTTTATTCTTTAATTTTGAATAATTATCATCATTTTTTTTGTAATTTGGCATATATTTATCTCTGAGATGACGTTCCAAATCAGCAGACTTGTGAAATGCTCTTGTCATATAATAAAAATGCAGCAAAAACCAAAACTTAAAAGAGATGCTTGAGAAACATATTTTGATATCATTGGCTCTGGCCTGATCGAATGTCTGAGGGTGTTTCGTATAGCCGTCTCTGTCAATAACTATCCAAATATCATCATACGGATTTTTTTCGGCATTGGCGGTTTTTTTCAGTTCTTTAGCTTCAACGACCAACTCTTTTCCTGTGTTTTTGCCGGAATCATAAATTTCAATTCTTAATGCCGCCAACCTATTGCGATGGTATGTATCTTGTTTTAATCCCTTGAAGTAATTTGGCTCTGTTTCCTTGCCCTCGCAAAGGATTAAAATTCGTTTGTTGGGCTTACGTTTGTTTGTCAGTCTCTTTTTGGGCATTCTCTTTTTGGGCATTTTTTATCCATTCTTCAAATCTGCCAATCATCGGTAATGCGCCGAACCGGCCGCTCAGATACCATTTGTCAAAAGGTGTTTGGGAACTCACCTCGCTATAATCAAATTCACTGATAG
Source organism: Desulfobacterales bacterium (assembly GCA_029940345.1). Lineage (GTDB taxonomy): Bacteria > Desulfobacterota > Desulfobacteria > Desulfobacterales > JAUCGF01 > JAUCGF01. The sequence continues at coordinate 2,346 of JAOZRC010000605.1, read as the reverse complement.
AATATAGTGATGTGGCGCCGTACTGATCTTTTTCACATAGCCATATTTGGTCGCGTCTTAACGAATCAGGATTTAATAACGTGGTATCATGGGTGGCAAATATTAATTGAGCATTTTTAGGATTTGTTATGGGACTATGAAAAAGATCGATTAGCGCTTGTGTCATCATCGGATGCAAACTGTTATGCAGCTCATCAGCGATTAAGACCATTCCGTTTTTCAGCACATAAAGTATTTTTCCGGCTAAATCATATAATTTTTGCGTTCCGTCAGATTCGTCTTCAAGATCAAATCCGATGGCACCAGCTTCTTTTCCATTTTCAAAGACCTCATGAAACATCTGAGGTTTGTGATTAATCGCAGTAATTATTTGTTTTTTTAATGCTACCGAAACGTTTTCATTGAACCATATCTGATTATCGTGGATTGTTCTTTTTTTGAAGTCCATAAAATCAATGCCTGTATCAGCAATTTTTAAAAATTCACTAACAATTTTTAGATTTGATACGTCTTGCATACATAACTCAGTAGTGAAACTTCCAAGATAATTTCCTGTAATTTCATCTGAATGAATTAAAAATCGCAATGTGTTTTTAAAATAAAAATAGATATTTTTTAACAGTTTATTATTGCTATTGGCAGCTTTAGATAAAAAAAGATGATTCTCCAAAAGTTGCTTTTCAATTGTTTTCGCAGGCCCTTGAAAATTTCCTCCAAATTTAATTCTTTGACCCTTTTCCCGATAAAATAAAACGGCTTTGTATCCTTTTGGAAAAAAAACCAACGATTCTTTTAGAATTTCATTGCGGTCAAAATGAATACCATAACGATAGCGTACCGAATCATTGCCAAGAAATTCAATCTCAAACATCGTCGGTTCACCAGAGGACTTTTTATTCAATCTGAACGGATCGTAATAAAAGATATTATCCCCTAATTTCAAATCGGTTGATTTGACAACGAAATCAATAAAGATGTCAAATGCTTTAATGATATTACTTTTACCCGCCGCGTTAGCCCCGTAAATGACTGCCGTTTTCAGTAAATTGATCTTTTTTTCCCTTTCAGATTGAAATACATTATCAGGATGTTCGGGTATATCGGTTGCCAGTGCGCTTAACGTAACCGGATCTCGAATAGATCTAAAATTTTTAATTGTAAAATCAATTAGCATGTTTGTTGCAATCCCCTTTATCTGAAAAAAACCTGACATCCGCTATGGCAATAAATTAAGAAGAGTCGAGTCGGCGTTAATTGTTTCAGTTTGTTATTATTTTTTTATGTAAAATCGCTGTATGTCATAATAATAAATCATAATAAGGCATGTTTAGGTTTGTCAACCCGGACAATACACTTAGATCACTAATATTATTACCCCAAAGAACAAGAGATTTCAGCTTTTTGAGCTTTGCAAGAGGTCTGACATCGCTTATGTTATTATGTACAAGTAAAAGCCCTTCCAAATTTTTCAACCCTGAAAGCGGATGTAGATCGCTTATATTATTTTCATCAATCTCAAGGTTTTTCAGGTTTTTTAATCCTGCAAGAGGGCTTATATCGCATATTGCATTGCAAGTCAGGCAGAGATATTCCAAATTTCTTAACCCTGCAAGCGCACTTAAGTCGCTTATCGCATTACCATCAAGCACAAGAGTTCTCAGATTCTTCAGTCCGGCAAGCGCATTCAGGTTTTGGCTGCTTATTGCATTAGCAGAAAGACAAAGACATTCCAGATTTAGCAACCCGGCAAGCGCACTTAAATTTCTTATTTCATTTTGAGTAAGATTTAGGCTTGTTAGGTTTCTTAGTTCGGCAAGCGCACTTATATCGCATATTTCATTTTCTAAAAGTGAAAGGGATGTCAGATTCTTCAAATTGGCAAGCGGACTCAGATCACTTATATCGTTACTACAGAGATCAAGCTCTGTCATGTTTTTCAAGTTAGCAAGCGGACTTATGTCTTTTATTGCATTGCCATCAAGCTCTAGTATTTTCAGGTTCTTCAAATCTGCAAGAGGGATGAGGTCGCTTATATGATTGTCACAAAGAAGAAGCCTTCTTAGGCTCGTACAATATTGTAGGCCATTAAGCTTTTTAATTTTTTTATTCTTGGCTGACAATACTAACCACCGTGGCAATACATCTTTTAATTTGTTATTTTTCGTCGCTTTCATACGGTTCTTTTTATTTCTTAACACCTTTTCAAGATTTTTGTCCGGGATAGAAACAGTGGCTTGGCTCATTATTATCTCCAAAAAATTGTTTGCTTTTTTTATTTTTGCTTCCAGGATTAAATATGGTTCATCCGACTAATGCGTACTTGGACTCATGGATTCCTAAAATTCT
>JAOZRC010000063.1 GCA_029940345.1 Desulfobacterales bacterium | reverse complement strand
TACTATGCGGAATCTATGAATGTAGGTGCTGAGTTCATGTCAGATCTTGATTGGTATCTCAACAATGATTACGGTGTCGGAGGTGCCATTAAAGAGGATACTGAAGATGGTATGTATCATGCCATAACTTTCTGGGGATATGAATATGATGAAAATGGCAACTATTTAGGTGTCTATATAACGGATTCGGATGATGATAAATCTGGGTCTCATTCGAGACCGGATGTGTTGCAGTATTATACAATCAATGAAGCAAATGGACAGTGGTGGATTGATTATCAGGGGAGGGATAATGTTTATCTTGAAAGTCTTCAAGCGCTTAAACGTAATGATGCTGCACCGGGTCCCAGCCCCGGTCCAGGACCTGCTGTTCCTGAACCATCCACAATTCTGCTTTTAGGCTTTGGCTTAATAGGGCTTGTTGGCTTTAAAATGAAAAAAAATAACAAATAAATTTGGGCATCCTTCATTTTACCCCAAAAGCAGTTTACACTTTACCTGGGAGTGCTAAACCTTTGGTTCAACACTCCTTTGAATTGTTAACCGGAAAATGAAGCATGCCTACATTTGCAAAGATAGTTTAGAAAAAGGAATCCCCGCAGCCCGATGGGCTTACGGGATTTTTTATTTTACATTGGCGATGTTCCCCATTTATGTATGTGCCCTTACTCCCCTAAGTTACGGTTATCCACCAATTGCGGAAACAAATCCATACTTACTTCAATTCCCTCAACTTCAAAAGCGCGCACCTGCATGATTAAATCATCGCCGAATTGGCTAAACCGGCCTAATTTATATTTTTGACCAAAGGAACAGACCTGGTTTGCAAACGCTTCAATTTCTTCAAAACTGCCGCTACGTCGTACGGTTTCCCACAACTCTTTCAGGTCACCATTCAGAAACGCCATCGCTTCAACCGTAATTTCAGCCGGGACTTCGGCCAAGGCTTCAGATAGACGTTCAGATGCGGGCGTTGAGGTCTCTTCCATTTTTTCGCTTACCGGCGATGGTTTGGCTGTTTTTTCCATTACCGCGTAGGGAAGATAACAGGCAATTTTGCGTAACAGTTCGGTTCGTCTCACCGGTTTGTACAAATAACCGTCAAAACCGTGGGCCATAATTTTTTTGCGCTCCTGTTTTGTGTCGGCTGCAGTAAACGCTATGACCGGAACTGTTTTAAGATCATCTGCCGTTTTTAGGCGGTCTAAAACTTCATAGCCATCCATCTCATTCATGCGGATGTCCAATAAAATCATATCGGGAAGGTGCTGTTGCGCCATAAGCAAGGCTTCTTTACCATTTTCAGCTTCAATCACACCGATATCAGTCTCTCGCAAAAAGGCCTTGAGCACCATCCGGTTAGTCCTGACATCATCCACCAGCAGCAGTGTTGCGGATGCGAAGTTAAGCTGACGACCGTCCTCCGGCTTTTTCCGGCCATTTTTTATACGACCGGCGACCGCCTCACCGGGAGAAATTGTAACATTCGGAAACACGATTTCAAATCGGCTGCCTTTGCCCTGCTCACTTTCCAGTGTAATGGTTCCGCCCATTATTTCCACCAGGCGTTTGGTAATGGCCAGCCCCAACCCCGCGCCGTTATATTGTCGGGCACTATGTCCATCTTGTTGTCTGAAAGCTTCAAAGATAAGTTCCTTTTGGTTATCCGCAATACCATCGCCGGTGTCAGCGACCGCCAGTACAATCTTGCACTGATTGGAATCCTGATCAGAAAGGATCGCCCGGGCCGATAGTGTGATCGACCCGCTGTCAGTAAATTTGACCGCATTGCCAATTAAGTTGAAAAGCACCTGACGGATGCGCATTTCATCCAGGACAAGACTGGCGGGAAAATCAGATGCGATTTTGACATCCCACATCAGTCCTTTTTCTGTGATTTTTGTATGGAACATACGGCTGATTTCCTGGATGGCGGCAACCAAACTGAAGGGTTCGGCGTCAATGTCCATTTTTCCAGCTTCAATTCTCGACAGATCAAGAATATCATTAAGCAGCTTCATCAGTGTCTGTCCGCCGCTTTCGATTGATTTCAGATAACTTTTTTGCAGCGGATCGGTAATGAAATCGTTAAGGATTTCGGTAAACCCCAAAACGGCATTCATCGGCGTGCGGATTTCATGGGACATATTGGCCAAAAACTCACTCTTGGCGCGGTTGGCGGCTTCGGCTTCTTCTTTTGCCTGACGTAATTTCTTTTCAGCCTGTTTGCGTTCCGTGATATCACGGGTAAATTCCAGAAGTCCGCCAACTTTCCCCCTATTATTTTTCAATGGGATTTTAGTTATTGCCATTTGACGGATAACATTGTTTTCTTTATCTGAAAACGTTTCTTCACGATTAAGTACCGGCTGCCCTGATTTAATAATGGCCTGATCTTCGACGTCATGTTGTTTGGCTGTTTCAGGCGGATAGAAATCAGCGTCCGTTTTTCCCAACAAACTTTTGTCGCCTGGCCCATCGGTGGTCATCTGTGCGAAAAACCGAATGATAGCTTTATTGACGATAATAAAACGGCCGTTTAAATCTTTCACATTGATATAATCAGGAACCGCGTCGATAAGTGTCCGTAAAAGGTTCCGTTCTTCAGTCAGCGCTTTTTCCATTATCTTGCGTTTCACGATCGCGTGCGCCAAAACCAGGGAGAAAAAGGCAAGCAGCGGAATAAAAAGGCTATTGAGCATGATAAGCTTGCTTAGAGCGTTTTTGGACATTGTATTCAAAATGGCTGGTTCAATATAAGAGACAATTTTCCAAGCGTACGCTTCATCATCTGATCTGGCTTGTATGGAATTATTGACGTTGCCTGAGACAACGCCAAATTGATGAGATATTGAAAGGGGGAATACGGTGGTAAAGGTAAACAAACCGTCCGAAATGTAAAATGTGCCCTCTGGCTGTGCGGATATTCGCCGCCATGCTTCCGGGAAGGCGTTGCCAAAAGTCTTTTTTTTACGCTGTTCATACATAAAACCCCATTCGTCTTCCGGCATGGGGCCTTTAAGCCAGTATCCGTCGTTATTAAGCAGCATCAGAATGCCGGGAGAGTTCACAAAAGACCTCTCAAGATTGCGGATAAGGGTCGTCCCGCGATAATTAACAACAACAATTCCCCGTTTCTGGCGAGTGACATCAAAAACCGGTGTGCCAAACCGAATCGTAGGTTTCAACGGGCGCTCAATGGCTCCGTGTTCAATATTCAGGTCAAATGGCGATATATACATTTCTCCCCGCTTGAGTTGAAATGCTTCTTTGAAATAGTAGCGTTGATCTTTAGACTGAAGCTGATTGTCAGGCACAATCAAAGGAGCGCCTTTATTAAAATTGATTCTTACGCACTCCATACCGGTTGCATCCAAAAAACGTATTTGGTCGTACATTTTTTTGCGGGCGGCATAATGAAGATATTCCTGGGCGAGCGCTTTGCGATGTGCATCGGCTCCGCACGCTCTTATCAACATTGCCTGAAGTTCATTTTGGGTGGATAAAATCATCAGATCTGACAGAACTGTCTTGAAATCATTATTAACGACTTGCGCTAATAATGATAAGGTGTGTTTTTCGCGGGCTTCGGTGATTAATTTATCACTTTTGATCTCAGAATAATAGAGCGCAAAAGTAATGCTGCTTATTATCAGCGTAAATGGGAAAAAAAATAAGAAGAAAAATTTAAGATGCATAAAAATATCAGACCGTGGTTTTGGCGTATTCATTGACCGCAATTATCTCCTTTAAGGGCGTGGTTATCAGAATATTTACCCTCTGCCGCAACACAGAGCCGTTTTCTTTGAAAAAGCGCATAATTATTTCAATTGTTTCAATTGTTTCAATTATTTAATATGCAATTTTTGTGCCTGCTTCATTTTTTTTGATTTTTTATGACAGCGTTTACGAAATACATTTCGATAGGGCCTTTGTTCTTGGCAACAATTTTGCCGCGATATTCGCACTCAAAGTGATTTTTGACCAACAGGTAGGTGCTTCGGGAGATATTGACGCGACCCGGCACACCGGATGACTCCATGCGTGAGGCTATATTAACGGTGTCACCCCATACATCATACACAAATTTTTTCTTGCCGATAACGCCTCCAATGAGTGAACCGCTGTTAATACCAATGCGTATGGCAAAATTGTGCGATTCGGACTGTGATTTGATCGAGCGGCGACACTGTCGGGAAAAAAAATCCTGTATTTTCAAGGCAGCCATTACAATATCATACGAATGTGTGTCATTCGGCGTGGGGATTCCGCCGGCACACATATAACTGTCACCAATGGTTTTCAATTTTTCCAGATTATATTTTTCAATCACCTCATCAAAAAAAGAAAAATAGTAATCCAATTTGCCAATCAGCGTTCGCGGACTGAGTTGTTCCGCAATCCTGGTGAAATCAACGAAATCAGTGAACATAACCGAAGCCGAATCAAAATGCACCGGCTCAATTTTAGCTGTGTTTTTTAATTCCGCGGCAATCTTTACGGGCAAAATATTCAAAAGTAGATTATCCGCTTTCTGTTTTTCCTCGGACAATTCGATTAGAGAGCGCTCCAGTCGCTTTTCAACCCGTTTGCGTTCCTCAATTTCATTTTGCAAGTATAAATTATTTGATTTCAGGCTTTTTTGTGAGTTCCGAAGCTGCAGGTGCGTATCAACCCGCGCCAGCACCTCCTGGGATTGAAACGGTTTAGTGATATAATCAACCCCACCGGCGGCAAACCCTTTGACTTTATCACGTGTATCGGACAGCGCTGTAATAAAAATCACCGGAATATCCGTTGTCTCAGGATTATTTTTTGTTTGTTGACATACCTCAAAACCGTCCATTTCCGGCATCATAACATCAAGCAAAATCAAATCGAACGGGGTATTGGCTATTTTATCAAGAGCATCACACCCGTTCATTGCAAAAAAAAGCTTGTAATTATCGCCATTCAGAATATTCGCCAGAATTTTGATGTTATTTGGAACATCGTCAACAATCAGAATGTTGTGTGTTGTATTCGCGTTAGTCATAAATAGAAAATTTTGAGTTTCAGTATTTGATGTTGGCGGCTACCAACATAAGCTGGGACACTAATGTAATAACGCACTTCATCTAACAAGAGTTGTTCGGGCGTGTCAGGGGCGATCTCAACTTGCCACTCAAGTCCTTTTTCAGAAAATTTGATCTGAAAAATTTGGGTGAGTTCCTCAACGATGACGGCCAGATTGACGGGTTCAGGGTGAATCATCATTTTACCGGCTTCGATTTTTGACAGATCAAAAATATCATTTATCAGTATAATCAGGTTTTTTCCGCCGGTTTGAACGGAATCAAGATAATTTTTTTGAATCGGAAGGGCGGCAATGCTATTGCCCACCATAACTTTGGTGAGTATGGAAAGCTCTTTAAGCATTCGGCCTCGAAAAGAAACCACTTCGTTGACCATTACACCTGTCGAAGCCAGTAGCAGGATAATTCCGGATATGGACATCATTAATGTTATCAGTTTATATTTTATTGATAAATAACGGAATGTTTTCATCTGCTACAAATATGTCACTCCTACGGAGTTTTTGAGGAATATTTTTTTAAGCCGGTCGAATCAATGCGCTTTCCATAATTATAATTTAATTTTAATCGTCCAGCTTGAAAAGATAAATAAATTGGGAAGTTACTTCATAACCGTTCACTCCCCTATATGTAAGCTAACGTGGGACAGCTTCCCGCGCTACACCCTCACGCACGATCGCGATCATGTAGGGCGGAAATTCGTTCCGCCCAGGGGAGTGAACGGTTGCGTTATTTCGTCCCCTATCCTAACCTAATTTGATATGTGCGCAATATAAAAATAAATTTTACATAGGCGGCGCTTGGAATCACCAACCGATTTTAAGGGTTTGACTCCGGATGGCAAAATTTCACCCATACCTACCGGCTTGGGATCTATTTTAAAGTTGGAATCATTTTTATGATAATCGGACAATTGCAGAACAATATAATCACTGATTGACTTGGCTCTTAATTCCGAAAGACGCTGATTTAAAAACTGCCGGCGCTTTTTGGGTTCGCTTTCAGGCGGAAGTCGTGATTCGAGGGATTTTGTCAATTTTTTAAATAGCGGTTTGCTTTCATTGAATCTGATTCTGTCCGTATATCCTTTGATTTCAATTTTCATCGTAATCATACTTTGCGGATACTTTTCGCAGTATCTGTTTTTGATTGCAATAATCTTTTTGATTACCCCTTTTTCAAGGATGCGTTTCCCGTTAGCAGACAAATTGTATTCACCGGGTTTGAAGGAAACATCGGCATTTATTTTCTTACTGCTCAATGTGTCTTTACTGCGCCGGATGGACTTAATTCTACCATGTTTATTTAAAAATTTATCCAGTAAAGCGGTTTCCTGATCAGTTTCCAACTCCCTGCCATAATCCAACATTGCATGAAGTTCGGGGACATATTCATTTAACGGGTTATCGGTATCATCGCCGGCTTTCGTTCTGATCTCTTTGATCAGTTCATCCGCCTGGGGTGCAATTTCATCTAAGTAATAGCGCTTCAGGATTTTTTGTGATGCAATCATGCTATTTGAAGCAGCCTGACGAGCCTTTTTGACCTTCTTTTTAGAAAAATAGCTTTGAGCGCGGTTAAGTTCCAGTTTTGCTGTTGAAAAAGAATCGGCGTATTTTTTCTCCGCGTCTAATTCTTCTACGGTTTTATAGTATTCCTCCGCTTTTTGAATTTTATTTTCAACCTCATTTATCAATTTTATGTTGGGTGCGCATGCGGGCAACAACAGAATGACGACCGGAATAATCATATAAAATAAATTATAAACCGAAGCGCCAACTCTCATTTTTAATTGGTAACTTATTTTGTTTCCGATTTTGCTCTTGAATTTAAAATAAATCATGTTACGTCTCCTTTTTATTTCGCTTTGTCGCTGTTTAGCAATTTTTTATATTTTCCATATTCATATTGATCTGTGCTGCTTCTTGTGAATCCCCTACATCGAACATTTCGTTCAGTTTTTTTTAAATACTCCAAAATGGCAATTTTTGGCTGCCAACATTGTGAACGGTTACCTTAATTTCTAAGAAAGGCATTTTAAACCGGTCGAATCAATGCACTTGCAATGCCCCAAACAACCAATTTCACCCATTCAAAACCGAATTTCATCAGCGCGGCATCATCTTTTTTTATCTTGTTCAGGGTTTTCTTCTTAATGCTATAGCGTTTAATCATACTGCTTTTAAATACAAAGTCACGAAAGCGATCGACATTGTAAGTGGCCATAAACGCCATTTTGCCCAAAGCGCCATTCGGGCCCGCCGGCCCCCAGGGATTGTCTTGAAACAGCCGTTTGATTTCCGACCAGTGCGCGGTCATCTGATTATAAATCACTGCTTGCTGATCTTCAGCCCAGGTCTCAATCGTCCATTGCTGTTTTTCATGCTGTCCCATACAAAAGTCAGGCGGCTTAAAAAAGTAAACTGATGTGGTTTCAGAAGTACGGGCATTATAATAAAGACCCTGCTCCAGCGGAAAGGTGCGGCAGGCGTCAGGCCGGTCCGTATATACAGTGCAACCGTCAGACGTTAAGAACGGGCAGGTTTTGGGGTCGTTTTCGGCCATGCTTAATAAAACTTCGGGGAAAAAATTAGTCTCACGCAATACAATATCCACATACCGGTCCAGAAACTGGTCAGATGAAATCTTCAGCCGCTGTTTCAGCCGTACAATATCATAAGGGTAAAGAAAAAGGTTCAGGTTGCGACAGCACTGATTAAAACAGGAAATTTCCGAATGACATCGAAAACTGAATTTTTCCTGCCGCTCTATTTTGTGGCCGGCAAGCGTTTCCGGTTTGTCGGTTTCTATATATTTCATTTGGGTTTCAGTGTTGGATTTTTCAATTATTCGATGTTCGATGTTGAACGTTCGATGTTGAATGTTCAATTGTTCAAAAAGTAACAATCATCTCGGAAACAGTCATTTTTATTTTCCATTTAAATTCCACTGTTTTCCTCAATTCCTGTTCCAGCAAAGCGATTTGGCGATAAAAGGGTGTGCGATCAAATTTAGCCAGATTATCTACTTGATTATATAAAAGGGATTTTCCCTGACACTGTTTGAAAAAGGCATCACATCCGGGGCTTTGAATTGCTTTAGCACCGGGTTTGCAAAGCTCGTGGGGTAATCCGTGCAAACGGCAAATCATGGGGCGATGCGCATATAACACACATAAACTGTCAAAATTCAGCGGGCACATGATTCGTGTGTTCAGCATTTGGGCGTCCGCCACACGCCTTTTCCGGCAAACTTCGTCAGCATCGGCCCGAATACGTTTGCGTTTATCGGCCGGCAGGGTGTTATAACCCGACCGGAGATACAAGTATTCTATCACTGTATGATGATGGAAATGGGTTTTACAACAGTTGTCATCACATCCCGTGCAATGAAATTGATAAAAATCGGCTACTTGGCGATATTTTCTATCCATTTGGGCATAAACAGGTTGCAAACGGTTTAAAAAATCGCTCTGCACATTAACACGAAGGTTTAAATCAATCAGTCGCTGGTGCGTCATATATTTAGACAAGTGGTGATGGAAAAAAGAATTTGGTGTAAAGCTCCATAGCATATCCGTCAGTCATACTTGCGATCAGATCGCAAACAGTTCTTTTGGCGGAATCGCCATTGTATTGAATTCCGCCCATTTCCATAATTTTAAGATTTTTTGCAAGCATCTCATCATTTTCCAAAAAAAACAGGTAAAGTTCGGTCAAAATTTTTTTGGCTTTGACAAATTCTTGATGCACCCGGTCAGAACGATAAACATTGTCATATAGAAATTGGCGCAAAGTTGTCATGGCATTATACACAAGATCGCTCATACACAGATGATACGCATTATCGCAATGTCCCTGGCTTGAAAAAATAAGATCATGGATCATTGTGGTCGCACGTTGGGCATGGTTGCGTCCCAGGACATCACAACAGGATTGCGGTACTTGATCCGCACGGATTACACCGCTGCGAATGGCGTCATCCAGATCATGATTCAAATACGCCATAATATCAGCAATACGCACGATTTTGCCTTCAAGTGTATAAGCTAGTTCTTGCGGGTCTTCAGGCATAATTTGACCATACCCTTTGGAATGTTTGAGGATACCGTTGCGCACTTCGTCCGTCAGATTCAGTCCGCGACCGTTTTTTTCCAGCACGTCAACCACTCTTAAACTCTGCTCATTGTGGGTAAAATCCGGAGAATAAATCTCTTTTAATGCCGTTTCACCACTATGACCAAAAGGCGTGTGCCCCAGATCGTGTCCCAGGGCGATGGCTTCGGCCAGGTCTTCATTCAAACGCATCGCTCGGGCAATCGTGCGTGCAATTTGAGCCACTTCCAGCGTGTGGGTGAGACGCGTGCGGTATTGGTCACCGAAAGGCGATAAAAACACCTGGGTTTTATGTTTGAGTCGCCGGAACGCATTAGAATACAGGATTCGATCCCGATCCCGTTGAAAAGGAGTCCGTATGGGGCATAGGGCTTCTTTTTTCAGACGACCACGGGATTTAACGCTTAAACATCCCATCGGAGACATAAAGCGTTTTTCACGTTCTTCAAATTCTTTTCGAATAGACATGGTTAAAGCCAGAAATAAGAAAGGCGCAAAAAAACAACTGGCGAACCAGTGTTCCGATGCATCTGATATGAGGAATGTTAAATGATGAAAAAGGCTATTTTATTCACAGGAAGATCGAATTGTAAAGAAATATTTAGCACTTTACGCAGCAACTCCTTGGCTTTAACAGTGTTTCCGCAATTTTTGTTAAAATTATTATCCGGTAATCTCTTTCACACAACGAATACATTCTTTAACAGCCGTAGCGCTTCGTTGAAAGGCCAATGGCAGATTCCATTGATCTTTGTCTCTTTTACCGACGAAATTACTGGCTGAACGGACCTCAATCAGCGGAATATCGTATAAACAGGCCAGATGAGCCGCGCCTGCGCCTTCCATCGCTTCCATACAGGGTTGGTAATGGCTGAAAATATTGGCTGCACGTTTATTGGTCGAGGTAATCGTCGATACGGTAACAAATGGCCCCTTGGCGATGTTGACATCTGTGTTTGCGAATAATCGGGTTAAAATGGTAAACGTGTTATTCGTCAATTCTTTCTTTAAAAGGTAATGCTTTTTTATCTCGACGCCGTCTTTTATTAAAATCGGGAATGGAAGTGTTTGCGTGGGTGCCTGGCTATCCCCGGGTTCGATTCCCATCTGAATGTCAATTTCCCGGGTGGCGACGGCAATATCACCAATTCGTAGCCCGGTCTTTTTAAAAACGCCAGCGCATCCTGTATTCATAACCATGACGGGACGCGCTGCTTCAATCGCGGCTGTCATTGCCTGCACCGTATTGATAAGACCAGGGCCCGTGATCAGAAGGGACACGGCCTGACCGTATAGGATGCCTGATAAAAGCTCTCGCCGGCCAACTATCGAAGATGTGATATTTTCAGTGTGTTCAGCAATATCGTGCAGTTCGGCAGGGATTGCGGCAGTAATCAAAATTGAAGCAGCCATTAAAAAAATGCAAAAAATTATAGGTTTGTAGCGGGTTCAGCAATTTGGCAGAATGCCAGAATTATGGCCGAATTAATTCAGCCAAAGCGGTCAATGCAAGCGTGTAACCTGAAACACCCAAACCGGATATTTGGCCAGTGACGACATCCGCCATCATGGAGCGATGGCGAAACGATTCTCTTTTATAAATGTTGGAAAGATGTATTTCAATAACCGGGATATCCAGCATCAAAAGCGCGTCTCGAATCGCAACACTCGTATGGGTGTAAGCCGCCGGGTTGATAATCAATCCGTCTTGAACACTGATCGAAGACTGAATTTTTTCAACCAATTCGCCTTCATGATTGGATTGAAAAGCCTCAACCGTTATATCCAACACTTTCCCCTGTTTTTTTAAAGCGGCATTAATCGATTCCAATGTGTCGCTGCCATAAATTTCGGGTTCGCGGGTTCCCAGAAGATTAAGATTAGGGCCGTGTAACACCAGGACATTCAGCGGCGTATTTTTCTTTTCAGACATATAGAATACCTTTTTAATCAGAATTTTCAGAGCCAGTGCCGCTTGCACCTCTGACTAAAACAGTTGCATTGCTTTTGCAAACCTGGGAGATCATAAGAAAAACCTCTCGCATTTTATTGCTTTGGCCGATAAGGTTGGTGATATGAATTTTTTTTTCAGTTCCGCTCGAAGCCTCCGGTTTTCCTTGCGCAACTGCTCCTTTTCAAGCCGGATCGTCTCTAAATAAACGACATGGCGGGCGATCATGGCGGCAATAACCGTTAGCAATTTTTTGCCCTCTTCCAGTGCATACGCTTTATCATACAGTTTGTCGACACTGATAGAGCCGATCACTTGTTGGCCTTTTTTCACCGGCGCACAAATAAAGGAATGTTCCGGCCAGTGCTTGCTTTTATGTGACGCCGTGCGGTCCAGGAACATAGATGACTTGCTTATTTTGGGGATGGCAATCGCGTCACCTGACTGAATAACCCGTCCGGTCACGCCTTCGCCAATTTTGTATTTTACATTGGCAACCGCATCAGGGGATATGCCATGAGCAACTTCAATGGTGATTTCATCCCGCAGGGGATTTAAAATCATAATCATGCCACGCACCATTTTCATTGAATCGGATAATATCGCTAAAACTTTATAGAGCGTTTTTTTCAGATCCAAATGCTGGTTGAGCGCTTTGCTGATTTCATATAGCAATGTGATTTCTTCGATACGTTCCATATCAGACAGGGCAATGATACGATTCGGTTTTGAAATCAGGCAGCGGTCGCAAACCAGTTGCCCGTATTAATTCGTCCAGATCATGTCGATTCGACCAGTAAAAATGGTGTTCACGTAATAAGGTTTCAGCCTCCGGAGTAACGCCGTTGTGTGCAAAAAGCCACAGATGCAGCGTCAGGGGACGTTCGGTCTCAAAATATTCGCGGCCTTCGAAATCTTTTAACTTCTCCGCCAATTCAAGCATGAATTTGACAACATCGACGCCAACCTTCCGGGTTTCCCACCATTTGCTTTCGCAGAGCCAGATTTCCCGGCCGTCAGAGGCATATACATCTATTTCGCTTTCCGCGGAAGCGTCTAAACGCAACCGGTGACGCACATCCAGAAATATATCCGGTATTTTTATATCGTGGTCTGTGTGAAAATAGCGCGCCGGAAAGGTTCGGCGCTGTCCGTTCCACAATATTTGCGCAATATAAACTTCAGCGAGGTATCCTTTCTGGTCGTTAACCCGTCGTTTAAGCGCATCATATTGCTTAACGGTGTCCATAACAACTTTGGTATGACGTTGGCCTTCAACCTCGAATTTACCCCAAGCTTTCAAAAAATCAAGCAAAATCGGATCATCGGTTTTGCGAAACCATCCGCCGAACTCCATATACTCAAGCAAATCGCCGCGTGACAAATGAATCAGAATATCCTGAATTTTTGTAAGATTAAGATGGGTCCCCTCTTTTTCCGCCAATTGCTTTTGAATGTGTTCAGGCTCAATGCGCTCGCCCTCTTCCAGGGCGGAAAGATACAACACCCATTTAGTGACGCCGTATTCATTGATGCGTTCTATCCAACGCATCACCTGATCGTTTAATTCGGCCCAGATAAATCCTGAGGAGAGATCAATTGCCAGCAGTTGTTTGACGGTTTCTTCGTCTGTCAGGGCTTGCTTGCGTTCAGACGCCTGCTGAATCACAGCGGTGATATAAAACGGATTACCGCCGCACCGGTCTGACACAATCGGCGCTGCCAATTCAGACAATTCGGCCTGATAAAGTTTCGCCGCGCGCAATGCCAACTCAGTTCCCCAGTATTCAGAAAGTTTTTCGATAGGCCGACTTCGAAAACGGCCAAACAGGGACCCCCGGCCGATAATTTCCTTGGCCAGAATCGACATGGCCGAGCCGGTGACAAAATGGGGGCAGTTAGGCGATTCCACCGCTTCCTTCATTGCCCCCACAATATCGAAATCATAGTGCGGCAGGCGCGTGTTTTGAAATTCGTCCAAAAACATGACAATCGTGGAATCATCAAGGTCCGCCACACGGCGCGGTGTTTCAAGCGCGGTCATATCAGGAACAGCGGCATAGCCTTCGTCGACAGATTCATACCAATCTAAAATCAGTCTGAATGTACGCGTAAATTTAAATCGTGATTCGGACGCTATCATTTTGTTAATCAACTTTTTGCCACTCCATACGTCATCCACCATTTCCGGCTGACCCGTCAGAAAGCCGATGTAGTAACGGATAAAATTTTCCATGTAGAGTTTGCTGAAATCCTGCAAGGAAAGCGGTTTATCGGGAAAGCTGAAATACACGGGCACAACGGCCTGCGGATCACACGGGTCCTGTTCAAAAAAAAGACGGTTGACCACCCGTTTGAAAATTTCGGTCTTGCCCATGCGGCGTTGTCCCAACAGCACGGTGGACATGGTGCGGCGATGGGCGGCGTTTCGCGCGATCTCGTAAAAATAGTCTAAAAATTCTTGCCTGTCGGTGTAAACCGCTTCGGAAACCAGCGGTTTGACTATCCATGATTTCATTTTCGATGACATCTGTTGCTCCTAAATAACGAAATCTGAAGCGAAGGGTTGCCCCTTTATGTTCGAGTAATGCCGACTAAATAGTTTTCATATTTAGCCCTTTTAATGATCTTAATCCAGATCATAATTAAAATGTAGATCACATGAAAAGTATTTCATGCAATAAATACGAAACAATTTTCATAACAGGGTGTGTAAATCTGAAAAGTGAATATTACTTTTACCAATAACAATTATTGGCTACCAAAATAAGCCGGGCCACTAATGTAACGCGGAAAGCTGTTCCGCGTCGTTCATAGCCGCATCAAGGTTGAAAAAGCGGAACGGCTTTCCGCTTTACTTTGTCCCGCCTTGTGCTGGTAGCCCAATCAACTATAGTTCGTCGCAAATGAATTGATACTCTTTTTACCTATATTAATAAAGCAGTGGTATCAGTTCATTTGCGACGAACTATAAGTA
>JAOZRC010000604.1 GCA_029940345.1 Desulfobacterales bacterium | reverse complement strand
AAAAGCGGAAGATGAAACCGAAGATGCTGTGCTTGCTGAAACCGATGTGCAGGAGCTAACTGAAGAAGACGATGCTGATCTTGCCGATCTCTTAGAGAGTGGTGATGAAAGAGCGGAAGATAAAACCGAATATGTCGCTTTGAAAGATACTGCTGTTCAGAAACCCCATGTCAAAGAAGAAGGCGTTATTGATATCAAGGATACCAGGAAAGAAGATATCTTATTTATTGCGGATATAACCCGTCAAGCGCTTGAAGAAAAAGGCTCTGATGATGATATCATCGGCCTTTTTGATGACATTGATAAAGAGCCACCGCAAGAAGATAAATTGACGCGCCTTACTGATGTTGTGGATGAATTGGCGCATACAACTGGTGTTGATCCGACTGGGGCTGATAAGAAAATTACAGCGCACGATGAAGAAAGCGCTTTAGACTCCGTTGAATTAGCTGAAACGTCACATGAAAACAAAACAAGTACAATTTCCGCAGCCGATCAGGATATAGAGCCAATTAAAGCTGAAAGTGCAAAATTAACAGCTACAGTTGATTGGTCGGGAGTTGAACTTGTCAGCACCAAGAATGTAGAAGTGGATAAACCTGATACCGCAGAAAAGGATGAAATAACATTTCTTAGTAAAACCGAAGAATCCGAAGAATCCGGCGATCAGGAAATATTAATAGACCTAACGGATATCAGCCTCACGGAGAGCGATATCGAAAGGGACGGAGGCGTTGAAAAAGTCGGACCTGTATCCCAGGATAAAAAAGAAACCGTAAAAACAGCGGATACAGAAAAAGAGATAATTATCGACACATTTGAATTTGAAGATAAAAAACCCGTTCATGACGATGAATTGGATAATTTGGTGGAAATTGAGGAAATTTCCAAGCCACAAGCAGATTCTGAAGCGCCTGCGATACCTTCAGAACAGATGGAAGATATGCTGGAACGTGTGATCCTCAAGTTATTTTCCGAAAAAATAGAAAAAATGCTTGGCAATGTCATTGAAACGGCCGTGAACAAGGAGATTCAACGTCTTAAAAACGTTCTGTTGAAAGATATCACTGATGATTAAAACGAAACCATTCACTCCTCCCCTAACGGACCAGCTTAGGATTTGCATTTTAGCCATTAGGTCGGGTTAGCGTGGCGTAACCCGACCTACATCCAAAATCAAAGGATTCGTGCTATCTCTTTTAACAACTGTAAAACTCAGGATATTATGACCTTGCTCACGCCGGTATTTAACATCATCCATAAATTGTTTAATAAAAAATATTCCCAGGCCGCCCACTTCACGTTCAGAAATTCCAGCGGTTAAATCAGGATCATCCTTTTTAAGTGAATCAAAGGGAATGCCGCTGTCTTTTATTTCAATATTAAAAAGCGCCTTATCATTTAGCCTACAACATATTTCCGCATTTCCAACAGCTTCCGGATCAGGATAAGCATAGCTGATAACATTCACTAGCGCCTCCTCCAGAGCCAGTTCAATCTCATTTATCCTGTTGGAACTGAAGCCATGCTTTTTAGCGCACGTCTTAATCGGATTGATCATTTCGGAAAGACATTCGAGTTTGGCCGGCAAAATAACACGCTCCAAAATCTTCCCGGTTGCTGTAGATGGCGCTTTTAACGTGTCTGTCTGGGCACCGACGGTTTTAGCCATAGCATCTGATTTCGCCATTTCTATGAATGGTCATAATTTTCCAATAGTATTAAAATCTAAAAATCACACCGAGTTGCAAGGCCAGACCGGATAAATCCAGATCCGGATTGTTTGAATAACTGCCCGATTCTACGCCGAGAGTCGCACTCACATAATCAATTGAAGCGATAAAGGAAAATGGCTTGGTACCCACCGTTAAACCCAAACCGCCTATAAACCCGGAATCACCGGCAAGGGACACATTCACATTGCCATCCCAGTCGAGGTTATAAACCATGTAACTGAAATGCGGCCCCAGTGTCAGCACTTCGCTAGGCATTTTAAAACGAAAGGCAACATCCATCAGATAAACCGGACCGCTGAATGAAGCGTTGTATAAATAGCCCACACCGCCGGTAATATCAATAAAAAGGGCGCGTGTATCAAAACCGACACCTCCGCTTAACGTTCCTATATTGCTTATAAAACCACTGACTTCATCTGTTCTCACCCCATCACTTACACGCGTTCCGTCAGCAGAGGAACTGAACAGAAAAAAACCGGGTGTGACGTTTAAAACAAAATCAACACCTGCCATACTTTTTACAGGCATAAAACTTAACACGATGAATAGACATAGAGGGATTACTTTTCGCATCGCTTTTAAAATCTCCTTTTTGTTCGTTTTTTGGTATTCCCTATTAATTTGGGGGTAGGTGTTAACCAAAGAGCCAGCGCCAGAGCCAAAAACCGTATTCCTCATCTAACACCAGGGAACTCGGTAAGACCAAAACATTTTCGTGGCGATAGCCCCCTTTGTCAATAATAATCTGTTGTGAATAAGGTTCTTCAACACCTTTATAATCAGCATAAATAATCAGGAACTTGGTGTTCCGCAACCATAGTTCGTTCAATTTAACCTTTCTGATTTCACCTCCTTTGAGGCTTACGGTTTGCCTCTCTTCCCATCTCTCCCGCCATAAAGAGTTAAACCATTTATTCGGTCCGATGGACACAACCTCTCGCGGCATGTGGTAACGGGTAATGTAAATGATATCCACAGGCAAAAGCAACCCCTGATTAATCTGTTTGTCGCATTGGAATCGGATGGTTTTGGTGCTTATCAAACCGAAATCCTGTTCTACAACTTCAGTGGGAGCGCACCCGTTTACCAATACAAAAAGTCCTCCGATAATAATCAAAAGCGTTCTTTTAATTATAGCTTTAAATGGTGTCGATTGTTGCATAGATAGTTCCTTTATTCAATTGATTGTCAATGATACAGGGCAGCCATACTTACCCAAATCACTTCTCTCATTTCAGCATCCGTAGTCAGTATGATTTGCTGAGGCTCCGGATCCTCAACCTGGTAGTAAGAAGCAAAAATAACAACATACTTGGCATCCGGCGGCATTTTCTTCAATTTAAGCAGACGGTCTTCACCATTGCGAAGCATAAGCGTATGTTTGAAAGGATGTTTTTTCCGAATGTCTGATTCGAACCAGTCATTCGGCCCCACTCCGACCACTTCACCGAGTTGGTCATCCTGAGTGAGACAAATCACTTCAACCGGCAGGAGCATATCATTATTAATGCGATTATCACACTTAAATAGAATCGTTTTGGTCTTTACATGAGGCGGCGGCTTTTGTTCGGGAAAAAATAGGCCACAAGCGGTTAAGCTTAACAATAAAAAAAGGCTGATGAATGTTTTAATGATGGATGGGAAGCGCATATGCCTGTCTAAATAAAGGGGTATTGCCGGTATTTGGGAAATGTCAAAAGAAAATAAAAAGGGCTTAATTTTTCCGTTGGGTGCATATAAATTCATAACTTATTGTTTATATATATTTTGACATAATGAATTAATAAAATAGTTGGCTGGTTTAAAGAATCACTTTAACAATCTTCCATTACCTTACAACACAAATACAGTATAAAATCAATGGAACAACCAGCAATCCAGAGAATAAAAAAAATAATTATCGTGATTGAATTCCAAAATTTATCAAGATTTGCATGACTGACCATAAAACAGACTAGTACAGCGATAGCTAAATTCGACCCCCATTATTAAATAGCTAAACCCTTTAAATTATAAAGTGAAGGGTGGGGGGTCGAACTTGCAGATTGATGTACTATTACTTAT
>JAOZRC010000603.1 GCA_029940345.1 Desulfobacterales bacterium | reverse complement strand
AAAACAGCCCCTCTTGCGCTTGCCACTCAGTTTATGACGGCAGTTTTTCCGGCGTACTGAAACCGGGGCAAGGCGTTACTGCCGCATTATTGCAAATAAACGGAGTGGCGGTGTTTAGCGAAGCGGAGTGCGAGCTTCAGCTACTAACGATACATGGAAAAACCAAAATTAAAAATAGCCAAAAACGGTTATCAAACCCTTAAATATCAATAGGTTGATATCCCCCAAATCCGTTATAATCAGTATAACTTCAAACTTTGCACTCAATTCACTTTTAAGTGCATCCAAGTTACGGGAATAATCGAATCGCCCAGATAAGCCTCACTTAACACACCATAATCGCTTAAAATGCGCTCCCGGGCACCGGCAACCGCTTTACGATCCAACACGATCGGACGACCGCTGCCTAACAACCGGATGACATCGTAATCCGCCGGCGCTTTAAAAGCGGCCGCAACATCTTCAAGCGTTCTGATTTTGCGGTTGTTAATCTTATCGATAATCGAATTAACAAACGGGCGTAAATCAGCGTTAATCGGGTCCGGCAGAATTTTACTCAAAACAATGATCTCAGGTCTTTCAAGGTAAAGCTCCTTTTGCAGAAAAAGGGAGTAATGATATAGCAGGTTGGGATTTTTAATACTGGCATCTTTGACAAAATTATAGGATAGGGGCTGAAAAACCAAACCGGCGTAAACAACAAAACGCGGACGCACACCGTGGCGACGCGCGGTCATCAAATAAGGCCATGGGGAGTTAAGCTTGAGAGTGACTTGCTTCTCCTTGCGATCTCGCAGTATTTTCAATCGCACGGCATCCCCTTTGAATTTGCGCTCCACCACTTCCGCCATCAACACGCGCTGTCCGTCCATTTCCACATAGCCATTACTGAAAATGGGCAGATCGTCAATCGTCAGCAGCACATCCCCCGTTTCTAAAATTCCGGCGGCCGCGCCAGCCGTGATCACACCGCTGACAACGACGCCATAATCGCCGGGCATAATGCCCAAGGCGCGGCGGTGGGCACCATTTAGTAACGGGAAAAAATAGAGGCCCAGGTCTGCATAATGGTCATAATTGCCATCTTCAATATCAGTCAAAAAACGTTGAATCACCGGATTGGGAATCATATAGCCGACATTTTGGGCGACTGCACTGCTATAGGCTTGAAATGCAACACCCACGACTTTGCCATTTTGAAGCACCGGACCGCCGCTGTTTCCGGGATTAATCGCCGCATCGATCTGAATAGCCAGATGGCTGTCAACGGATGAATGGGAATACACCTGGTAATCAATGCGGGAAACCACACCGCGTGTAAAAGAGAGATGGTTGCCGCCAATGGGGTAGCCGATAACGGTCACCGCCGAATCCAATGAGGGTGTTCCTCCGAAAGTCAGCGGCATCATTTCACTGAAAAAAGCGGGGTCTTGAACTTCGAGTACTGCCAAATCGCAGTCATTGGCTACAAATTTGACCTTGGCTTCATATTTACGGGAATCGCCTTCCTTTTCCACCGCAATGAAACGGGCGTTGCCGGCCACATGCGCATTGGTCAGGATGCGCCGATTTTTGATCAGGAACCCGGTTCCGATTCCCGAACTGATGCTGCCGGCGCCCCAGGGAATTTTGTAATCGGGTTTTTGCCTGATAATACTAATACGCACGATGCTGTTGCTGATTTGAGAGGCGCGAGGTTCGGCAGCGTTCAAATGCTTTCCGGATCCGGTTACTGCCAATACTAAGCCAATTAAAATAATCACCTGCCATTTTAGCAAGTTGCTGAATAGTAAGCTTCGTTTTAGAAATACACTGGCACAATAAAAAAAGGTCATGTAATCTCCGATTTCATGTGAAAGTAGGGTGGGTGCAGCGAAGCGAAACCCACCGTTTATCAGTATTTGGTGGGTTTCGCTTCGCTGCACCCACCCTACATTACACCTAACACAGTTTAATCCACATTATGCGCAGTAAGAAACATCGCTTTTTCCAGTGCGATGAAAAAATCATGGTACGGCCCCGGGTCTTCAATTGCTTCCATATTGTATTGGGCATTGGCGCGCACCAAAAGCTGTTTGTGTCCGCGCGGACGCACGGTAACGGTCATTTTGAGCCGATAACCGCTGAGTTTAGTACCGCTGACCAGGCCCAGCGTTTCATCCGCTTTATCCACGACAAACCCCAAATCCTGCATGGTCGCAATGACAGTACGCAGGGTCAGGTTTTTATTCGTTGTATCAAACGCCCTGGTTTGGATACTCCGGAGTTTAACCTGGCTCGCTTGCGTTTTAAGCAGTTGCGTTTTAGATGAGCCCAAACAAGCCATAAGAGTAAACAGAAGCAATCCTGAAATGATCAGTAAAAGCAGTTGGATTCGTTTCATATTTTATGCGCCTCTAAAAATACGGATTTCGATAATCTTTCAAAAAATTCCTGGTAAATCATTATGTCATTTATGCTTTCGGCGCGTGTGAGCCGATTGTTCATATCCCAAACCATGCGTTGAAAGGTAACGCGCACTAAATGACTGGTTACAGAGGTGTTGCGCGCCGGTCGGATAACGATTGACAGACGTAACGTCTGGCGGTTTTCGATGGGTACGTTGCCGCCGCCCAAAATCGCCACAAAAATGGAAAAGCCTATCTGAAAAGCATCATGGGCATCTCTTTCTTTCGAGCCGACAATCAATCCCAATTCAGTTTCAGCTTCATCAATATTAAAGCCAAGGTCCTGTATCACGCCGGCCGATGCCGCCAGAAGCGCTTTTTCGGTAATGCTATCAAATCGCCGTGTTTGCATTTGTCTCTGTTGAAGGCTTTCCGGACTGAGTCTCAGGGCGTCTGTCGGCATTGTCTGGCACCCATAAACGGTCAGCACGATCAAAAGACCAATTCGAAGCCGCGACGGATAGAACCTGCGCAATGGCAGTAACATAATCTTCCTTTAAAAGCGTGATGTATGGTAAGCAAAATCACGAACACGTTTATCATGATCAAATTTAATAATCACGGTTAATGTGCGTTGTGATTGCGAACGAGCGCCGGCTGATCCGCTATATCCGGGAGCTGCGCCGCCTCCGACGGAACTGCCCCATCCCAGGATCAATGCGGATATTCCGCCGCTGCTGGTTGAATAAGCCGTGTCGGTGGCAATTTTATCATAAATCCATACTTCCCGACGCTCTTCATCCGTCGAAACGATATTGGGCGAACCGAGAGCCTCGGCAACCTGAGCGCCGCTCATGCCCACACGAATCTCTTTTTGCACTTTGCCGACGGTCACGCGATCTGCGGAATCGTCCTGAACCGCCGCTTTATGCTGGGCTGCGCCCATACAACCGGTTAAAAAAACAAGACTAAGTCCTAGTGCCAGTTCTATTTTCATTTTTTTCTCCTTTTGTATCGTCAAATAAATTGCCGTTGCATTTATTCGACCTGTGCGGTTGAAAATTTCGTAGGGTGGGCATCGCTGGAAACCAAACCCGTTATATTACACTGATCTTTGTCAGCGATGCCCACCATGACTAAAAAATTGGTGGGCAAAAGCTGTTTCCTTTAACAAAGTACGCCGCTTTGCCTACTCATCATCAATAAACCGGGTGAGTGCCAAAACGTTGCCCACCCTACATTTTATATTAACCGCCACTGTACAGGACATTTTTTAAAATATTATAGGGTAACTATTAGATTTTATAAACAATATCTTTATAAAACCATCGGATCGCTTATATATTTTTAACATGTTGGAATAACTTATAAATTCAACTAAAATTTAAATTTTTGTCCTGTACAGTGATTAACC
>JAOZRC010000602.1 GCA_029940345.1 Desulfobacterales bacterium | reverse complement strand
CGCGCCCGGAGTTTGATGAATTGATGCAATACCTCGGACTGAGACCGCTGCCGAACCTGTAATGTAACGTGGAAATCCGTTTTGCGTGAAACATTCGGTGATGAATCCGTACCAACAATAAAACCACAAATTACCAGGGAACTTTTCCATTTAACAATTGTCTAAACAGATGACCGCAAATCTTAAACAGCCTAAAAAACCGGACGGAAACGATGCCGCGCTTGTCCACGCTTTTAACGCCGGACAAAAAGACACCTTCGATCTTCTGGTGCTGCGGCATAAAGACAGGATTTTTAATCTGTGCCTCTGGTATCTGGGCGATTACCAGGAAGCCAATGATATTGCCCAGGATATATTCATTAAGGTGTTTCGTTCTTTGGGAGGCTTCAAGTTTAAATCTGCTTTTTCAACCTGGCTGTACCGGATAGCGGCAAAGGCGTTGAAAGCTTCAAATTTGCGCATGATGATCGGAAAAATATCCGGATCGGTCAGTGTTTCCGTGATATCGTCCTGATCGTCAAAATGATAAAAGCTTTTGATATGCTTGGGAGTGATCTTGCTGCGATCAATATCATGGTTGCCCGGTGCCAGGAACAGCTTCGAAGGCTCCAGATGGGCGGCTTGAAGCAGTTCATCGCAGAAAACATGGCATACGTCATAATCCGCGGGTTTGCCGGAAAAGGCGATATCGCCGGTGATAATGATAAAGTCGATCTGAAAATCGAAAGCTTTGATCGTTTTCACCAGCGAATGAGTAACCACATTTTGATTAAAGGCCTCTACGGCGCCTTTATTTTCGATGCTGGTGAGATGCAAATCCGACAGATGCAGGTAACGTATTTTCATAATGTCAGGTCCGTTCTGGTAACATTTTAATAATTATTGATAAATTGGGATATTCTTAAATAACTGATGAATCTGATGCAAATAAAATGGTATCCTATTCAAAAAGCATGGTATTTTCTAAAATTGAACACAATTCCGATGTATATGTGCGTGCAATTGCGCTTTCAATCCTTTTCTTATAAGAAATCCCTGTAGATGTGACATCTGATAACAATTAAAATTGAAGAGCTGTTCTTTCCCTTTTCAATCTACAAGGATTTTATATAAGAATAGGGATTCATAAGAAAGGGATTTCTTTCGACTTCGACCATTAATTCTGAATAGGATACATAAAATCGTATATACTCAAAAATTATGGTTAAATCAAGCAATCTGTCAATCCTACAAATCCTAATTCAGACATTTTTTCATTTTATCCATTGTCAGAATTAGGATTTCTATGATTAAATGATGGTAGGATTATCCTAATCCGACTTACTCAGGGATTTCCCAAAAAATAATATACCCAAAATGTAGGATGGGCAGAGTGTAACGGAACCCACCGTATTTCCGTAAATGGTGGGTTCCGTTACACTCCACCCACCCTACAACATTACAGATAGCGCGTAGTTTATTTATTGGGGATTCCCTCACTGCCTTAACCGACAGTTGTGAATTACACACTTCACCGGCAATATTATTTTTGGGAACTTTTTTCTAACGGCGTTGTCTAAAGAAGCCAAAAGAGGACATTATTAATTAATTTAACAGTCAAAGTTTGTGGTCATTAATAAGGGCAATGCCCGGGAAAAAGCGAACAAATTCCGCAAACTGATTCAAACACCGGTGTTAACCGATGTGAAAGTCAATTACGATGGTTTTGATGCGTATGATGTCGAGCCGCCAGCCATTCCCGATGTGTTGGCAGATCGTCCGGTGATCGTTTTCGGCAAATATCGCGGTAAACCCAAGGGTCGCATCCGTTTGCAAGGGGTTTCCGGGGAAATACCGTATAGCACGGAAATCGATCTGAAACATTTGAAAGCCACAACAGCCAATGCGGCCTTGCGCTATCTGTGGGCGCGCCATCGCATTGCCATATTGGCCGACTATAACCGTTTGCGTCCCAGTGATGATCGTATCAAAGAAGTCACTAATCTGGGCCTGACTTACAATCTGCTCACCGCTTATACCTCATTTGTAGCGGTGGATACCCTGAAACGGCTGAAACAAGGACAAGCCACTACGGTCAAACAGCCCTTGCCGCTGCCGCAAGGCGTTTCTGACACCGCTGTCGGAGTTGTTGGAATTTCAGGCGCAGTCGGCCCTGCACCGGCTTATAAACGAAAACAGATTGCACGGTCATTTGCCGCACAGCCCAAAGCATTGTATCTTTCGCCGCCTCCGCAAAGCGCTGTAGACGGCAATAAACCCATTCGGAAAGGAAGCGTAAAAAAGCTTGTGAAATCATCCCACTTAGTAGATAAAGAGCTTCGAGAACGTGATAAAGCGACAGAGCCGGATGCTATCGCAAGCCTTGAGCAAAAAAGCGGTGATACCAAAACCGCCGCCCCGGGTGAAACTCCGGCGAAAGAGGAGTCTTCCAAACCCAAGACCACCATGAAACCTTGCGTTAAGGTCGGCAGTATTACAGTAACCGGCAATATTTCCCAAGTGGACGTGCGCAAACAGTTGGAAGCGCTTTTAGATGATATTGGCAAATGCTACCAAAAGACTTTTGGCATAAGCTCCCAATGGCCGCAAACCGTTTTCGCTACGATGATGATACGTTCAGAAGGTGTTGTTGTCAATTTCAAAGCGGCTGACGTTAAAACGCCTATGAAGGAGTTTGGAAAATGTATGGAACCGCTTTTCAGAAAAATGAAATTGGCAACTTCTGATCAAAAGGGTTTTATTAAAATCGTCGTTACGTTTGTATTACAAAAATAAACCCAAAGATGACAGGGGAGGCGCGCCTCCCCTTTTTGAATTTTCAGGTAGGATACGAACAAATTTCTGGATCCTTCGTTACAACGTAAAAGCAGTTTGAACTTTTCCGGTAATTCCCGATGCACAAATTTTTTCGATCTCTGCGGTTATAAATTCA
Organism: Desulfobacterales bacterium; assembly: GCA_029940345.1. GTDB lineage: Bacteria > Desulfobacterota > Desulfobacteria > Desulfobacterales > JAUCGF01 > JAUCGF01. The sequence goes on along the minus strand of JAOZRC010000602.1, from coordinate 872 downwards.
TGTAGGGTGGATGCAGCGAAGCGAAACCCGCCATTTATCAGTATTCGGTGGGTTTCGCTTCGCTGCCCCCCTACACTTTGGGTATATTATTTTTTGTGAAATCCCTTATTTTCCTTTAAATTGCGGTCGGCGTTTTTCCAGGAAGGCGCGTTGTCCCTCTTTTAAATCTTCACTGTTCAGAGCTGTTTCGGTAAGTGCATCCGCCAGAGCCTTATCAGAAGGATTCAATTGGTTCAGATTTTCCAGAAGATTCAAAATCTGTTTGTTACCTTTGAGGGAGAGGGGCGCATTTGCGGCAATATCGGCGGCCATTTGATTTGTGAAGGCTTCCAGTTCTTCGGCAGGGACATGATAGTGAAGCATTCCCATCTCTTTTAACCGTTTGACCGGGTACGCACGGCCCGTGAAAAACAGCTCCTTTGTATTGGCAATGCCTAACACGCTGATAAAACGCTGCAAGCCTTTATGCGGATAAACCATGCCCAGTTTGGCCGGCGGCATACCCATGCGGATATTTTCAGCCCCTATGCGAATATCACAGCAGAGCGCCAGTTCACATCCGGCTCCGAAGGCGCTTCCGTTAATGGCCGCGATGACCGGAAAAGGAAAGTCAGCAATCGCCTGAAAGGTTTCTTCCACCGGCGCCAGTTCAGCCAGTTTCCCTGTCTGTCCGGTGGTGGGTTGCGTGGGCAGAGCACGAATGTCATAACCGGAACAAAACGCCTGATCGCCTGCGCCGCGAATGATCAAAACACGGATGGCGGTGTCTGCTGCCAAGTCGTTAATGGTCTCACGAAGTTTGTTCACCAGTTGCGGTGAGAGGGAATTCTTTTTCTCCGCACGGTTCAGGACGAGGGTTGCGATTTTGTCTT
>JAOZRC010000601.1 GCA_029940345.1 Desulfobacterales bacterium | reverse complement strand
CGGAGCAAGCTGAACTTTATCTGATTGTTTGTCGCAAAGCAAACCCTCCGTTTATTTTCTTTGAACTGGATACGATACGCAATTTAGCATCAATCATCTCTTTTCATTTACATATTTACACATTAAAAGAGAAAGAAATAGCATTAAAAGTAAAAGACGAAGAGATAAGTACATTGAGAAGAGCCGCTGGACTTTATCACACAACCGCCCACACGTTTGAAAAAAGTTATAACACCCCCATAAGAAACCTATGCTATTTCCTGAGACAATCAATCAATCCATCCAATAATAACGCCCTTGCATTGACTTTCGTTATTCAGGATTTCATTGATCTTTGGTCGAACTATTTCTTAACCACTACCTACTCATCCGAATACGATCGCAGTGCTAAACAAGGAAAATCAAATAAAATGTGGCTCGAATGTTTTGATTTCGACGGATTTGAGCAAGACATTCGCCATTTTTCCAACCATTTTTTCTTGTTCCAAATCAACGATTTACTAGACGGTCTGACTGACAACCCGTCAGAATCACCGGAGTTTGATGATTTATGGAGCGGTGACTTATATGCAAGACAATTTTTCGATATCCGATTTGAAACCACTTCCACGAAGGAACGTGATAACATTGTAGAATTGTTAGGCATTCGTCCGCTCTTACGTGTCTGTCTGATCAATATGCTGCATAATGCCATTGAAGCGTTGCCATTTTTACAAATATATGAGAAAAAGCAACTTTTTAAGGACAGGAAGAAAAAATATAGGTGTCCTATCTCTTTTAAAGCTGTTCAAAGTGAAAAACAGACTACCATCAGGGTGGCGAGTGTCGGATGGACGATGACAGATAAAATGTGTGCAGATTTTACTAAACTGTTTGAAAAGGCGGAAAATGGCAAATTAAAACTGCACACGCCAGAGTGGCTTGAAAGTATACGTGAAAAAAAATATACATCCAAATCGGGAACCGGATCAGGGCGCGCCTTAGCCGAAACCGCTTATTATCTCTCCAATATCATTCGTTACCAAAAAAACAAAAAACCTCAACGCGGGAAGATAGAAGTAAAAGTGAATTGTTCAGCGTTTTCCGCTTTCAATAAAAAAATAGAAACTGCAAATGAACAAGGGAAAAAGAGATTGGGAAAAACCATCTTTACAATAACAATGCCGTTCGGTTACGATTGGGTTGATGTTTTCAATAAGTTTGAAGATGAGTATAATGAGTGTAAAAACGAGGAAAATAAAAAATATGATTATTATGGAAAACCCGATGAACTTGAGGGTGTTTTCTTTCAATGGGGACTTGAGAATTAAAAGGGGATATTGAAATGAGTGAAACCTCTTATATTTTAGTTATTGAAGATTCAGGGCCGGATCGGCTTAGAATCAGATCGATTCTGGAAATGCTCAATAAGCAATTTATTTTCGCATGGGATGCCGATAAAAAAAGAGTTGAATCTGTAAAAGAAATTATGGACCGAATCAAGCAGATGAAACCCCAAAAGATCATTTTGGATATGGCCTGGACGGTTGAAGATGATAAAAAAGTACAAGAGCTATTATTTGGATCATGTAAAGAAATCGCGGACATACGAGATGAGAATGGCAATGTAAGTTGGATTAGCGGCTTTGAACTGTTAAAACAAATAAAAGATCACGCTGAAACTGATAAATTCAAAGATATGTATAAAGATGTGTATATCGTCACCCAATATATGCCTCCCCTGGCCGTGGGTATGCGTCAATTTTTGAGAAATCAATTCAACATTCCGCCAAATAATATTTTTCATAAATGGCGCGATGAGAAAAAATTAGTTGATAAATTGGTTTAGAACTGAATTTTTCACAAATGTCAGGGAAGGCAAGCAACAATGGTAAACGCGTTAAATTTTACAAGTATAAAAAAAAAGATTGATGAGTCTGATTCGGCGTCTCCTTACTTACTGGTTAATATTCATCCAAAGTGCGGTGCGCTTTCAAATGAGGGCATCCAAAATGTATCATTGGCGGGTGTCACAAAAGAAAAGCATCATTTGCAAAATATTACAGATTATTTGACAGAACTGCCGCCGGAAGAAAATGTGACCATTTTTATTGAAGGCAGACATCCAATCACATTTGAGCAGATTCATGCGGAAAGGGAAAGCATCAAAAAACTATATCAGCGGCAAATAGTCAAAAATAAAATCATATTGCTGCATTTCATAGAACATCCCTATTTAATCAATAGCAGTATTTTATATCCCCAACTTTTGATTAAAGACTTGATTAAGGATGAGCGTGGGGAATTGCGTAAATCAATTCCGTCCTGTAAGAAGGCGTGGATTAAGGCCCCGCCATTAACAGTAGAATTTAGCGGACAGGCGCTGGAAGATATAAAAAACTGGAGTACCAAAATAAATGAGGGTTTTAATGCGAAGGAGTTTGAAAACATTTATCAGATTTGCACGACCTGCCTTTATCCCCCGGATCAATACAGGAAAATTAAGATTGATAAAATTTTGAGAAAAAATGTCGTTTCGGTTCAAGCGGAGTCCCGCAACGGATTTAAACCGAATCGCGAAATCATCAAAATTGATTCCGTATCAAAAATTAACAATGAGTATATTGGTTACGATAGTATTCGTATGAACAGCACCTCCGGCTATTTTTACCGATTGTTGCAACGGACTGAATTTTCCAGTGAATTTATTGCTGCGTTAAGGTCCAGCGCTGACCAATATCCTGATACGAAAGAAAATCCGATGACAATGCGCGAAGCGTTACAGCAATATAAGTTTAAAGATTTAAAGCCCCCGCTTCAAAAGTGCCTTAATGCACTTTACGAATTGGAATCAAAAACACCGGTTGAATGTGATTTTGAGACTTGTTTGAACAAAATATGGCCTTCTTTGATAGAAATTGGGTTTCCTCAAATAAAATTTTCATCAGGTCAGTCAAAAAATGATAACGTCCAAAAAGCGGCCTTTAAATTTAAACCGGACCTGTTGAATAAAAAAGAAAAAGGTGCATTTGAATTTAAAATCCTGGATATCATCCCTAATGAAAAATTTAAGGAAAAATTTGATTTAGTCCTGACAAATACTAACGAGCAAAGCACAAAGACTTCTATCCTGGCATCACTTTATTTGTCTAAATGGCGGGAAAATTTCATTGATAACCGTATTGAAAGAGGCTCCTCGATCACTCTTCGAAAATTTAGTGTCAAAAGCTGTTTTTTTTCCCTGTCAGAAGAGTTTAGGGACATGAATATTATTGATGGATGGAAGAGCAAAAATGAAGAGAAAATACGTCAAAGAGAAACAGAGAAAAAGCACCGGCCTACAGTAAGCTTTGAAACGGGTGAAACGGCTGAGACGGCTGAAGAAGGTAAGAACATAAAGGATTTCATAAAAAAGCCGCAAATAACGGTAAAAAGCAGAGACGGCCAATTTGAAGAAACACTGTATAACCCCCTTTTTCCTGTCTATTCAGAGTTTGAACCAGACCAGCAAAGCATACACAAATCCTTTTTTGTAAAAGATTGGCTGGGCCCATGTCATGGAGATTTGAATCTGGATAATATCCTCGTGCACGAAAAAATAAATAAAAAACAACCCCACATATCGCTGATTGATTTAGCTTCTTGCAAATCTGATAATCCGGTAGCCTTTGACTGTGTCAAGCTTGAAACGGAGATAAAAAACCATATTCTGGCATCGGATGAAATTCTTCATCAGCTAATGGAAATTGATTCAGAGAAAAAAATAGAAGACAGCGATCTTATCGAATTCGTTTTAAAATTTGAAAGACGCTTGCTACTAAGATGCCCG
>JAOZRC010000600.1 GCA_029940345.1 Desulfobacterales bacterium | reverse complement strand
TGCTAATTGTATATTAAAACATTGGTATAATTGACTATATATAAACATAAGAGTGTACCCAAGGATAAGCGGGTAAACAAGGAAAGCCAAGATGAAAAACGGCCGTTAAGCGCCATTGAAACGGTCCATGCGGATGCGTCTGAATCGCCCCATGTCGTGATATTGGGCGATCCGGGTTCCGGCAAGACCACTTTTGTCAATCATCTCAGCCTGTGCCTGGCCGCCTGCATCGCAACACCGGATCAGAACTGGCTGAAGCGAATCCCCGGATGGCCTGGGAACACCGCCTTTTTGCCGGTTCCGGTTATACTCAGAGATTTTGTCAACAGCATTACGGAGCCGCCTGCCAAGGCCGATGTCGCACATCTTTGGAATTTCATATATAACCAGCTCAAAGCGCGAAATCTGGATTTTGCCGCCGAACTGATCTTAAAAGCGCTTGATGACGGAACAGCCGTGGTCTTATTGGACGGACTGGACGAAATCCCCGGAGGCCCGCGCACCGAATTCGTAAAACAGGCTATCGTTGCGTTTGCCCGGCGTTATCAGCGAAGCAGTATGATTGTAACCTGCCGCGTGTTGTCCTACGAGTCCCCGGAAAGGAGATTGCCGGGTTTTACCGCGCATGAACTGGCCCCGTTTGATCCGCATGGGATTGATCAATTCATCCAAGCCTGGTACACGGAGTTGTATCGCTTGAAAAACGAGGAAACGAAGGATGCAACCGAAAGGTTGTCCAAACGGCTGCAAAAAGCGGTGCGGCGCCCGGATTTATGGCGGCTGGCACCCAATCCGCTGCTTCTGACCGTGATGGCGGTGGTACACACCCACAAGGGATGCCTTCCCCAAGCGCGGGCCTTATTGTACGAGGAATGCGTGGAGATGCTGCTTTACCGCTGGGACCAGTCCAAATCCGACAGCAGCGGTGAAACGCCCCGTATGCAGGACTTACTGGCCGAAGCGGGCCGGACGGAAATGGATTTAAAAAGAAAATTGTGGGAACTTGCATTTCAATGCCACGGCAAATGCGGCCTTTCCAAAAATGATGACGCTGTGGCCGATATCGGGGAATGGCGCCTGGTAAAAGCGATGCGGGCGCTCCATCCGCAAAAGACTTCCGACTGGGGCGATCGCATCATCGCAACCATCAAGCACCGGGCCGAATTGCTTTTGGAACGTGAGCCCGAGGTCTATGCTTTCCCCCATCGTACGTTCCAGGAGTATCTGGCCGGTGCGCACCTGGCGTCCCGGGCGGATTATACCGAGACCACTTTAAGGAAATTAACTGAGCAAGGGACATTGTGGCGTGAAGCCATTCTGCTCTCCGTGGGACGCTTGGTTCATGTATCTGGGGAAACTGACAAACCCCTGGCGTTGGTCATGGCGTTGTGTCCGAAAACGGAAAGTGATGACGATGTTTCATGGTATAATGCATGGATTGCCGGTGATGTGTTGATGGAAATTGGTATAAACCGCGTAAATGAAAGCACATTCGGCAACGAACCCTTGAATCGCGTGCGGAGTCGATTGAAGCGTCTATTGGAAAAAGGGCGGTTGACGCCGTTGGAACGGGCGGAAGCCGGGAACACGCTGTCCCGCCTGGGTGATCCGCGTTTCGACCCGGATTTGTATTATCTGCCGAAAGAGGAAAATCGGGGGTTTATTCCTATTGCCCAAGGCTCTTTTTACATGGGTACACGGGAAGAGGATATTGAAAAGTTGAATAAAAGGTTCAACATATCTTGGAATATTGAAGATGAAACACCGCGCCATAAAGTTTGGCTTGAAACCTATTCGATTGCCCGCTATCCGGTCACAAAAGCGCAGTTCAGGGTGTTCGCGCAATCTGGCGACTATGAAGGCGAAGGCGCTTGGGAGAAATACGGCGAAGAGAATCATCCGGTGGTTAATGTAAGTTGGTACGATGCGGTTGAGTATTGTAAATGGCTTAGTGCAAAACTCCTAAATTGCTGTAGGAAAATCCGACTTCCCACCGAGGCCGAGTGGGAGAAAGCGGCAAGAAGGAGCAAGTATCTGAATTTTCCATACGACGATGACGATGATCCTGATAAAATGAATTCTTCAAAAACAGGAATACGTTCAACAAGCCCCGTAGGATGTTTTCCAAGAGGAGTCAGCCCGTATGGTATATCAGATATGGCCGGTAATGTGGATGAATGGTGTCATGATGGAATAAGAAAGTATTCTGAAAATAGCGAAGCAAATCCGTTAGGAGCAACGGAAAAAGGCGCGGGTCGGGCTATTCGCGGCGGCTCGTGGGACTTCGTTGCCAGGCTTTGCCGGACGGCGGACCGCGACGGGAACGGGCCCGGCGACCGGTACCACGGTCTGGGTTTCCGGCTGGTCTGCCTCCCATTGGTCATTAAAGATAGCAAAGAAAAGAGAGAAAGGGAATAGCAAGGAGTGTAGCAGAGCTGCGGAGCGGGCGCCGTTAAGGCATCCGCTGAAACCATTTTTCAAAAACCTAACCTGCAAAAGCAATATGAAAGTGAATTTGGAATGGAGAAGATATGGCAAGACAATACAAATTTTTTACGATTCCAGTCAAAGGCGGTGGAGAAGCGGAAAAGGAACTGAACGGATTTTTGAGCACAGCACGGGCGCCACACATCCATCGGGAATTGTTACCTGACGGCGAAAGCTCGTTTTGGTGTATGGCCGTTGAATACGATTCCGCATCGAATAAAGCATATACAAAATCGTTCGGAAAACGAATCGATTACCGGGAAGTGCTCTCTCCCGAAGATTTTGCGATCTTCACTCAACTTCGGGATTGGCGCAAAGAAACGGCAAAAAGAGAAAATGTCAAGGCGTATGTGATTTTCACGGACGCCCAAATTGGTAAAATTTCTGAAAAACGCCCTGATACCCAGGCCGGGCTTTTGGATATCGAAGGTATCGGCAAGAGCAGGGCGGAAAAGTACGGCAGGGTTATCTGCGGTATATGGATGATTTTATCTTGTTTGGAAAGCGCAAAGATGATGTGAAAAAGGAATTGCCGCTGATCAAGGATTTTCTGGCGGAGCATCTTGAATTGGCATTGAAACCGGTTCAATTGAATCGATGTCTGCGAGGCCTGCCGTTTTTAGGTTACCGGATTTATCCGAACCGGATTTTATTGTCACCGGCTGGCAAACGGCGTTTTGTGCGCAAATTTATCGCCTACGAACGCAAGTGGGTCAACGGTGAATGGTCGATAGAAACGCTTGTACGGCATATAGAACCGTTAATTGAATTCACGAAACTGGCAAATGCTTCCAATTTTCGAAAAGATGTGATACAGAGATATGGGGTGCCATACTGAGGCGCGAATCGGGCTGTTCGCGGCGGCTCGTGGGACAACGATGCCAGGAATTGCCGGACGGCAAACCGCAACAGGAACAGGCCCGGCAACCGGAACCACAATCAGGTTTCCGGCTGGTCTGCCTCCCAGCTCACCGGGATGAACAGCTATCTCCTGCTGACCCGTATGGCATCCCGTCCCCGCTTGCGGGGCAAAAATGTAAGCCGCACCAGGGCTGGTAGTTTTGCGGTCGGATGACGCGGCGAAGGTCCTGGTGCGGCGCATTTTTTCGAAAATTAGGCTACCAACATAAGCCGGGACACTTCCGCTCGTTACGAGGCAGAGCCTCGTAACGAGCAAATTATGGCCTTTGCAAGCATACCTTCTTCGATTTGGGCTACCCACATAAGACGGGACAGACGTAGGTTAGGTTGAGGAACGAAACCTGAAATCAGCCTGAATTCGTCAGGTTTCGTTCCTCAACCCAACCTTGTATTATTGGCCC
>JAOZRC010000599.1 GCA_029940345.1 Desulfobacterales bacterium | reverse complement strand
AAAAATTTCGCGCTGTTGTTTACAGAAAAGAAAATCAGATGCGTTTTCTATCCTTAAACCCCGATCATGACTCCGCTTACCACTAAAACTGCAACTTGGAAGTTCGTCCCCTGCTTCCGCTAAATAGTTTCAATGGGTAAATTGTAAATTTGCTCTACGATGGATAGAAATCTAACTGACGTAGGATAATTTCGCAGATTGTCCTGCTGTTTAGTGGGATAAGGGGCGAACTTCCGGGGCAATGGAGTTTGATGTTCAATGACCGACGATTTACAGGCCAAACTGCCCGGTGTTTCCAGCCAACCCGGCGTTTACCTGATGAAAGATGATGATACCCAGGTAATCTATGTGGGCAAAGCCGCCAATTTAAAAAAACGGCTTGCCTCCTATTTTTCAAGACCCTTCCACACTGACCTGAAAACCGGTATTTTAGTTAAAAAAATAAAAGCGTTTGACACGATTGTCACGGGCACTGAGCAGGAAGCTTTAATTCTTGAAGCCAATCTGATCCGGAAATACAGACCGCGTTACAACATTATCTTAAAGGATGACAAACGCTTCCTCTCCCTTTGTATTAACATTAACGAACCGTATCCCAACCTGACGCTGACGCGTAAAATCAAGAAAAACGGCAATCTCTATTTTGGCCCTTTCGCATCTGCCGGTGCGGTTCGGCAGACGCTTAAAATCATCAATAAAACGTTTAAACTGCGTAAGTGCCGGAACCAAAAATTGAAAAACAGGATGCGACCGTGCTTGAACTATCAGATGGGTGCCTGCCTGGCACCTTGCTGTTTACCGGTTGATCAGGAAGCCTATCTGAAAATCGTCAAAGAAGTAATCCTGTTTTTAAAAGGACGCACTCCCGCATTAATTAAAAAAATCAAACGGGAGATGTTGGCCGTGGCAGCTTCCCAGGATTACGAGCAGGCTGCCCTGCTCAGGGATCGTATGTTCGCCCTGGAAAGAATCCTTGAACGCCAGGTGGTGGTTTCCAACGATCTCAAAGACCGGGATGTGATCGGACTGGCACGCTCCGACGACTATGCCATGATTACGTTACTTTTTGTACGCGGCGGCAAGCTTTTAGGCAAACGTAATTTTGAATTCAAACAGATTTTGGCGGACGATGCCGGGGTGATTGGTTCGTTTATGCGCCAATATTATGAAAAAACACCGTTTATACCTTCTGAAATATTAACGCCTGTTTTGACAGAAGACGCTGCTTTATCCCAAGCCCGTTTCCAGGAGTTGAAAGGCAAAAAAGTAATCATTCGGTTTCCCCAAAGAGGTGAAAAGGTAAAATTAATTGAGATGGCCCGTAAAAATGCGGTCAATGCGCTCAAAGAGATGCTTGACGCCATAGCCGCCGATACCGACCTTCTCATTCGTCTGCGGGACCGCCTGAACATGAAACGAATTCCCTGGCGCGTGGAATGTTTTGACAACTCCAACCTGGCTGGCACAGAACCGGTGGCCGGCATGGTCGTGTTTGAAAAGGGCAAGCCTCTGAAAACAGCCTATCGCAAGTACAAAATCAGAACCGTCCAAGGGCCAGATGACTATGCATCCATGTCAGAAGTGCTGCAACGACGGTATGGAAAAGGCCCTAAAGCGAAAAAATCCGAACCTTTTCCGGATCTTTTGATGGTCGACGGCGGCAAAGGGCAGTTAAATATCGCTGTTGCCATTATCAAAGAACTGGGTTTGGAAGGTGATATTAACCTGATCGGTATTGCCAAAAAAGATGTGGAACGAGGGGAAATAGAGGACAAAATTTATAAACCGGGACGGCGCAATCCTGTAAACCTGGGAAAGGATAAAGATATTTTATTTTTTCTTCAGCGGGTTCGCGATGAGTCCCACCGGTTTGCCATCACATTTCATCGCAAGCGTCGTAAGCACACCTTCAAACGCTCCGCCTTGGATGGCATCCCGGGTATCGGCCCTAAACGCAAAAAAACGCTGCTTCGGCATTTTAAAAGTATCTCAAAAATCAGAGAAGCTTCTCCCGATGAATTGAGTGCGCTGCCCGGAATGAATCGTAAAGCAGCGCAGGAAGTGTTGAAGAAGCTGCAAAAAACGGGTGCAACAGTAACCTCCTTGAGCGGAACGGCTTTCCGCTTTACATGATCGCACCGTGCGTGAGTTTGTAGCGCAGGAAGCTGTCCCGCGTAAGTTTGAATTTAGGGGGAGTGAACGGTTACCTCCTTTCCAAAATTCGGTCATATCAGACCTCATTCGTTGCTTAAAAATGGGCAATTCGATCCGCTGTCCCGATACCCAGCTCCTCACACAATTGCAAGGCTTCCCCCGTAAAGCCGCCCAGTGCGAGAAAGGCTGGCAGAATTGTTTTGCCCGGTGCGTTCTTTGCATAAATTTCAACTTTTTCAGCGAAATCCACAACAATATTTTTACCGATTTCAGTTTTCCGTTTTTTGACTTCCACAACAACCACGCGCCCGCAATCCGATTTTGCAACCACGTCCTGTTCCATATTTTTCCCGTTCTCACGCTGAAGCGGGACTCGCAGTTTCACATCAATGATATTCAGCCTGGCAGTATCCTTCACACCGCTGAAATACTCCGACAAGGCAAAACGTTTCTTTGTGCGGAATGCCGTGGCCAACTGATATTCGGCAAACTTTCCGGAGAGATTGTTCAGCTTCCCTTGAAGGCTTCTTTTCTCTTTTTGCAATTCCCGAATCCGGTCATGGGTTTCCTGTTTCAAGTCAGGGACAAAACCACTGATTTCCTTTTCAAAGCGGTTGCGCAGGATCAGATTGAGCGTGCCGTCCTGTAAACCCCGGAAATCGATGTCGGAAGTTCCCCATTCGATAACATCCGCCTCGACCAGCAGAAGCAGTTTCTTTTGGATTTCATCCAGGTCAAGATCAATTTGAAGTTCCTTTTTAAGTTCCCGATGCGTCCAGTAACGGTCGGCATGCTTGCTGAGATGCAGGAGCATGCTTTTGGCGTATCGGTCATTGACTTTGTGCAGGGTCAGTTGAATATATTCGCTCCAGGTCAGGGTCATCATGGACTGGCGGTCAGTGATTTCATAATTAAACGTATCAACCACGCCATTAGTATTACTCAGGTCTCTGTCAGCGTAATTGCTCTGCATCACACAGGAAATGAAAAACGGGTCAGACATGCACAGCCGGTTGATCAGAAGCGCGGTTTCATTTGTAACAGGCTCATTATAGATTTCGGCATATTTATACACCGCCTGCAAGCCTTCCTCCGTCGTCAGATAGGGATTTATATGCCAAGGGGTTAATCGTCCGGCCTGTAAGTATTTCGAGGCGATTTCGAGCAGCCATCCGACGTAGGAACCGGTCACCAGCATAGGGGCCATTTTGGACTCGACAACAGAATGGAAACTGCCGGGCATGGTTTCTTCCGGCTTGCCCTCACACTGTTCATTCCGGTAAACGAATTGTGCGATATTCTGAAATTCATCCAAAATAACCAGAATCCGCTGATTATAAACACCCGCGACACGTTTTGGCGCGGTATACGCCGTTATCCACATTAAGTCATGAAATCCCACTTCCTTATCATGAAGAATAGAATCTGCGTCTTCTGCCAAAACATCGATAGATTTGGCCAGACCGTATTCCCTGATATTTTCCAGGGAAAGAGGTTTTTCGATCAGGGTCTCATCTCTTTCCAAAAAGGAAATATATTGGGAGGCAAACGCACGGTAGTAATAAATGGCAAACATCGGATACCAGATTTTATTTTCCGCGATGTCAAAATAAAACGGAATCACTTCTCCGTCAGCGCTCCAGAGTTGGTTGAAAA
>JAOZRC010000598.1 GCA_029940345.1 Desulfobacterales bacterium | reverse complement strand
TTTTAAAATCGGATATACCGTAAGGGAATTTCATAATGGCCTCCGCAGTTAAAATGTGCTTACACCCTGACATATCATTTGTTAAACGGTTTTAGCAAGTACGGAATGCTGAAAAGATTGCATGGGATGTTTCTTTTTGCAATGAACGATGGTTCATATCCGAGGAGAAAAATTAAGGTGAGTATTACCCATTTTTTTTGGGCACGTTCTTAATTTCGCTCCCGTCAATCAATCAGTACGCTGCAAGCCTGCTTAAAAATTCAAATCTCCGCATGAACCAACCTGTCAAACCCCATTGAAACAACGCTGCAACAACACAGCCGCAATTTATCACCGTAGCCGGATTCCAATGTCTTGCGATAGCCTTTGAGTTCAGCTTCTGATTCTGCCAATTTGCTTTTAACCGGCACCAGGGTTTTCAGCTCGGCATCAGTCATCGCTTGACTTTGGCACCGCTTAAATTGTTATCTTTCAAGCTCATATATTTGAACTCGAACAAAAATCAAGCAATTGAAATTGGCGTTTTTCGGGCCGTACGATCATGGGCATATCGGTATAATCGCGTTCAAGCGCGGTTTCCGAATCTGTGATGTAGAGCGTTCATTGAATAACAGAGACAGGAATGCGGTTTTGACTGCCAGTTCGTTGGCCCGGTATTTAATCTTGCACTCCGCTAACCGCAAAAAACAAACTTATCCCATCACGGTGTAATCAGTCGATTTTGGATGGCGAAACGGGACAGATCGGCGTTGTTGCGCAAGTTCAGTTTCTTTAATAGCCGGGAGCGATAGGTGTCCACGGTTTTGATGCTGATTCCGTAAGCGGTGGCTATTTCACGGTTGGTGTGTCCCATGGCCAAACGTCTTAACACCTGGAGTTCTCTTTTGGATAGCGAGTCTAAAGGCGAGCGTCCCATATTCCCGCGGGCGACGCGAAGCGCCAGGGCTTCGGTGGCTTCGGGCGTCAGATAGCGGCCGCCGGCATACACCTTGCGAATCGCGTCGACCAACTGCTCAGGCACTGACCGTTTGGTGACATATCCCATGGCGCCGGCTTCAATCGCTCTGACCACATATTGCTCTTCTTCGTGCATGGTCAGAATGATCACCGGCAACTTGGGAAACAGGGCTTTCAATTGGCCTGTCACTTCAAGGCCATCCAGATCAGGCATTGATATATCGATTACGGCCACATCCGGCGCCGTTTTTTCCGCCATGCGGAGTGCCTGCCGGCCATTGGCGGCCTCGGCTACGACGGTCATCCCCAGACTTTCTTCGATAATCCGCCGCAAACCGGCTCTGACGATACTGTGATCATCCGCTAATAAGACTTTGATCATGGTTCACCTAATTGGAAGGCGCACGCTAAAAAAAACACGTACACCTTGCCCTTTTTGTGATTGAACATCCAGTTCGCCCCCTACCAAGCCGGCTCGTTCGCGCATTCCCACCAGTCCGAGGCCTTCCGATTCGGCAAGTTCACTCGTATTTACACCATTGCCGTTGTCGCTCACCGCTAAGGTTAAAATATTATCCCCAAATCGCAAAATGACATCAACGTGGGTGGCGTCAGCATGCCGGATGATATTGGTCAAAGCTTCCTGGGTGATGCGGTAGGCGGCGGTGGCCACATCAGAATTTACCGGCGGAATAGCTGAATGTTTAAAAACACAGGCAACACTGGTTCGCTTTTCAAAATCGGACGTGAACCATTCCAGCGCATCTGTCAATCCCAGGTCGTCTAATACACCCGGTCGCAGACGGATGGTCATTGTGCGCACATCTTCGATATTTTTATCGATCAGTTCGCACATGGTGCGAGCGCGTCCGGCGGCCAGCGAATCGGTCTTTTTCAGACGCGCCTTCATCCAAACGGCATCCATGCGCAGGGCGGAAAGCACTTGCCCCAGTTCATCATGCAGCTCACGGGCAATGGCGGAACGTTCCTGCTCCTGTTTTTCCATGATGCTGGCAGACAAGCGGCGAAGCTGATGGGTGCGTTTGCGCACCTTGCGTTCCAAATCTATAGAGCGACGGCTCAACTCCTCTTTGGCAAGCTTTAAAGCTTGGACGGCGCGATTGCGTTCGGTGACATCAATTGACACGGCCAAGGTGCGTTTGATATTACCGGTGCGGTCACGGTCCGCAATGGCTGACAGAAGGACACTGATAATTTCACCATTTTTCTTAATAAACTTATATGGAATATCCGTGCAAACACCAGTTTTAAAAAAGTCAGGAAACACCTCGTCCACGGCGTAACGACGTGATTCCAGCGTCAAAAAATCAGTCAACAGATGACCGATGACCTCTTCGCGCGCATATCCCATGGCCGCTCCCCAATGATTGCTCACACTGACCAGTCGGCCTTGCGTATCAATTGAGTGCAGCATTGCCGGCGTATTATGATAAAGACGGCGATACCGTTTTTCACTTTCGCGTAACGCTGCTTCCACAGCCCGACGTTTAATAATTTCCCGACTGGCTTTGCGATAAAGAAAAAAAACGGCAAATCCGATCAGCACACATAAAGAAAGGATAATAGGGCCGGTCATCCGTAAAAACGGATCGGAAATTGATTTGGCAATGGCTTTAAGGTTCGTTAAATGCACCACCTGCCAACCCGGAAAGATGTCCAGGTCAATCCGATGAGCAAGGTACGCATTGCCTGATCGGTCTGTTGCAATTTGGGGGTTTTTAAAGGTCAGGCCGGACCATTCCCATGGGCCCGGTCCGAATTGCCGTGTTTTTTTTATACGTGTTTTGACCGCTTCGGATAGGGGTGCAAGGGAATGGTAAAGCCATTGGCTTTGATTTGATATGAAGATAATGCCATCCGGATCGGTGACCAGGACAATTTCATCAGAAGTCAGGTCTGATTCTTTTTCAATCTGCTCAATGGATGCTTTAATAACTGCCAAGCCGATAGGCAGATCCTCCCCTTTTTCAAACACCGGAAAGCTGTGATACACGCCGCGTTTTCCGGATGTCGTGCCCAGCGCCAAATAGGTCGCCGGTGTGCTGTGAATCGCTTCCTGAAAATAGGGACGAAAGGCAAAATTTTTGCCTACAAAGCTGTCTGCCGAATAGCGGTTGCTGGATGCGACGGTATTGCCCTGATAATCCATCAGGTAACATACATCAACGCCCA
This sequence comes from Desulfobacterales bacterium, assembly GCA_029940345.1. Lineage (GTDB taxonomy): Bacteria > Desulfobacterota > Desulfobacteria > Desulfobacterales > JAUCGF01 > JAUCGF01. Next base: position 665 of record JAOZRC010000598.1, on the reverse strand, counting down.
AGGTACGCTTAAAACGATCCAAAATGGCGTTGGCCGCATCCAGAGAAGGCGCGTCCCGACGCGATAACATATTAAACAAAGCGGGCATTTCAGATAGGGCCGCCACCGTTTTGGTGTTTTCTGATAGACTTGCGACCAGATTGCGTTTGATCATCGCCACGCGCGCCGCTGTGCGTCTCTCCGTATCCTTCAAAGCGGATTCTTTCAATGAAGAATAATAGAGATAACCACCGACAGATGCGGAAAGAAACGCTAATAATGAAAGCACCAGTAAGATTAATCGTAGTCGCATGTTTTCTGACTTATATTTAATTTTGTGCTTGCTGTTCTGATATAAACAATATTGCTATTATCAATTATTTCTGTCAAGATGATAATAGCTCGTCAGCTAAAAGTTTTAAGTGTACTGTTTCAAGTTGTCACGTAACCCCTTGCCTTGATTATGATAAAGCCATTGAAACTGATGAAACTGATAAATTCAATGACTTTTTCGGTTTCAATGCCCGATTTAAGATTTGGCAGTAACTTACAAGAACTTATGGGCATCCTTCATTTACCCGTTTACACTTTTTTGAATGTATAGACAGTCACATATTAAATTTCACAAGGATAGAGGGAGGAGGCTGTATTGTAATACGCCGACGACCGATAACGCGGTGAAATTT
>JAOZRC010000062.1 GCA_029940345.1 Desulfobacterales bacterium | reverse complement strand
CTGGATTGACTTTTTCAGCTTTCCGGCCTCTCTGCGGAAAGCTGAAAAGATAACCTTTTGCGCTCTTTGCGACTTTGCGCTGAACTATTACGAACTGAGATAAATTTTACATAAGAGCTAAAATTATTGGCATCCTTCATTCGTCGGTTTACACTTTTCAATGTAGGGTGGGTGGAGTGTAACGGAACCCACCATTTACGGAAATGCGGTGGGTTCCGTTACACTCCACCCACCCTACAAAAATTTATAAATGAACAGATCGAAAAAGTGTTAACTACTTTCGCTGTCTTATGAAGGATGCCAAATTATTTTTGAAAAACACATTAGGTTTAAGGACACATGCATGAAAAATTTTCAACCAAACGGATTGCCTGCGCTCGTTGGCAGTTTTCCCTTAACGGATCATCAGGAAGCAGCTCAACTAGTGCTCGCCCATACGCCCGAAATCCCGTTGTGGGTTCAACTTCCGGCATATACGGAAGAGGGCATGATGGCCCAGTTTTTGCCGGGGATGCCGGGGCTGGCCGATTCGCAAGGTAAACTCTATATCAACACTCAGGACGCCTCCTTCGATGATGCGCAACTGCAATTCTATAATGATTATATTGCGGTTACTGAAGGTGTGACCCACCTGAACGACAGTTCATTCATATTGACAAAGGATACGGCTCAAGGCTTTTTCGTATTCAAAAATCATCTTAAACGCCTTGTTACACCACCTGTTGCCGTCAAAGGCCAGATTTCCGGGCCGATCACCTTCGGCATTGGCGTTAAAGATGAAAATGATCGCGCTATTTTTTATGATGAACCATTGAGGGATATGGCGGTCAAACTGTTGGCTTTGAAAGCGGCCTGGCAGGTGGAGCAACTATCGCAATTTAATCGGCCGGTAATGATATTTTTCGACGAACCGGCGCTGGCCGGCTTTGGCTCATCCGCATTTATCAGCATTTCGCGTGAAGAAGTGGCGGCCTGTTTTGAAGAAGTCATTGACGCAGTGCACGCCCGCGGCGCACTGGCCGGCATTCATGTCTGCGCCAACACCGATTGGTCATTAATCCTGGAATCAAGTGCGGATATTGTCAGTTTTGACGCCTATTCCTATTTTGATAAATTTATCCTATATGCCGATCAGATTAAGCGTTTTATTGATTCCGGACGAATACTGGCATGGGGCATTGTTCCCACGTTAGGCGATCAGACGATTGCTGACGCAACCACCGCTTCCCTGGTTGCGGATTGGGAGGCTAAAGCGAATCAGATCATAGCCCTGGGAATCGACAAAGCGCAATTGTTGGCTCAATCCCTGATAACGCCCAGTTGCGGAATGGGTTCTTTAACGCCGGAGCAAGCCATGAAAGTGCTTCTATTGACCAAAAATGTTTCCAAGGAAATAAGAAAGAGGTTTATATAGTGAACAGTAAAAATGACACATTCAGAGGCGCAAGCCAATATGTACTTGACCAGGAGTTAGCTAAAATTGTCAATATTTCTATCGCCCTTGAAATGCCCCTTCTGCTGAAAGGCGAACCGGGCACTGGCAAAACCATGCTGGCCCATGCGATTGCTGAAAACTTGAACATGCCTTTGATTGTATTGAATGTTAAATCCAGTATGAAGCTGGTGGAAGCCCTGTATCAGTATGATACATTAACACGGCTGAACGACAGCCGTTTTGGTGATTCGTCCAGAAATGTGAGTCGTATCGAAGATTATATTAAAATGGGCAAGATCGGGCAGGCCTTTACTTCGGATGTTAAAAGCGTCCTTTTAATTGATGAGATCGACAAGGCGGACACCGATTTTCAAGATGACATGCTTGATATTCTGGATCAGATGGAGTTTGATATTATTGAGATTGATAAAACGATTCGCGCGAAAAACCGCCCTGTGTTTATCATCACATCCAATGCCAAAAAAGACCTGTCAGACCCATTTTTAGGCCGCTGCAATTTTCATCATATCGCCTTTCCGGATCCCAAGATGATGCGCAAAATTATCAAGGTGCATTTTCCTGCTATTGATACCGGCCTGATGGAAAACGCCATAACCGCTTTCTACCGCTTGCGGGATTTGAACGGCGTTGAGAAACAACCGGCCACACGTGAATTGATTAATTGGATCCGGGCGCTTAAACACGATCCCGATTTCAAACCCAAGACATTACAAAAAGGTGAACTTCCCTTTTTAGGCGTATTATTTAAAAAAAGCGGTGATTATCAACAAGCCGTCAATATAACGAACCGTCGCAGATTATTTTAGTATGTTTATTCAATTTTTTTATACGTTAAAAGAAGTGGGCGTGCCGGTCAGCCCCACCTCGTTTTTAACCTTTCAAAAAGCGCTTAAACAAGGATTGGTCTGCTCGCTGGATGATTTTTATACGGTTTCGCGGGCAATCCTGGTTAAAAGTGAACGCTATTTTGATATTTATGACCAGGTTTTTGCTCATCACTTTCAAGGTGCCGAACTTCCCGATCAGGATGGCCTTGAACTGGATGAAATCATACGGGGGATGTTGGATGAGTGGTTAAAAAATCCCAAGGTTTTGGCCGATGCGTTAGGTATTGATGAATCCGAGCTAAACAAGCTTTCGCCTGATGAACTGATCGAATATTTTAAAAAGCGGCTGAAAGACCAGGATGGCCGTCATGCCGGTGGCGGCAAATGGATCGGCACGGGCGGAACTTCACCAGTGGGGCATTCGGGTTATCATCCGGGAGGTATGCGCGTCGGCGGAATTTCGCGCAACAAATCAGCGATCAAAGTCGCTATGGAACGCCGTTACAAAGATTATTCCCTGGACGGCCCTTTGACGGCTTCAATGATGGGAGAGGCCTTAAAGCGTTTGCGCAATATGCGTCCGAGCGGGCCGAAAGATCAGGTGAATGTGGATGCCACCATTTACCAGACAATGAAAAACGCAGGTGAAATTGAAATTGTTTTTTCACGCAGCCTGAAAGATCGCCTTTCGGTGATTCTGGCGATTGACAATGGCGGATGGTCGATGGACCCTTATATTTCCGTTGTGCAAACCCTGTTTGATTACGCGCGTGCGCAGTTTAAGGATGTCAAGACCTATTTTTTTCATAATACGGTGTATGACGCGCTTTGGGAGGATCCGGGCCGACGCCGCAAGCCACAGTCGGTGAGCGCGTTTGCCGGCTTTGATCCGGAAACCCGTCTGATTATAGTGGGTGATGCCAGTATGGCGCCTTATGAATTGATGGCCACGGATGGCTCAATCTACGTATCGGAACGTAGTGGCAAACCGAGTGTTGAGCAACTCCGTTTCTTGGCGGAAACCTTCTCCCATTGTGTCTGGCTAAATCCGGTCAATTCTGAGATGTGGCCTTACACCCAGACAATTACAATGATCCGCCAGATTTTTCCGATGTTCGAACTGTCTATTGACGGTCTGGAGAAGGCGGTGAGTCATATTATGAGCAAATAGGATGATGCAATTGTCAAGTGATTTCCGGAAAATAATTTACGGCTGAAAAAGGAGTGCAAGCTTTAGCTTGCGTGATTATCAATACTAAAGTATTATGATTGCATAATTCTAAACATCATTTCGCTTCGTATATTTCCGTCAATAATGCATATCAGAGTTTATCACAATGATACGACAAGTCTTACCTGAAATTGTAACAACCTCGGAGTTCAAGGAACGTGTAGAACACACCTGTAAGACATTACAGGTACAATATGCCGCTGTTGTCACTCATCTTCTTGAAGAATGGATCAATGGAACGATTGCTTTGGAGATAGAACCCGATCCGGAATTTGCGGCAAGCGCGCGCGAAGCATTTCGTTCAGAGGATGTGAAACAGACACTCAAACAGCTTGAAATGCAGTATGATCCGACACGGACGTATCCTCATTCTGTCTGTTGCGTTTAGGAATGTAGCCACTCGGTCAAAAGCTTTCCGGTATCTTTTGGCCATAGCCCCTTGATAAATCAGGATTATCTGCTTGAAAACATTTGGCCGTGTACTTAATAAATGTACCATTAAGATTTGTATCTTCTAGCGACTGTAAAGGCGTCAATGTTTCATGAAAGCCAGTTATAAGGAGAATGAAAGATGGCGAAAATACCAAAGAGTGTAGAGTGTTATAAATGTAAGGGCAGTGGTAAAATGATACGTGTAGCGAGGTCTTATAGCTTGGATTCTTCAAGGTCTATCGAAGTAACATGTGATTACTGGGAGCATGGTACTCATAGTGAAACAGTGACATGTGATAGATGTTCGGGGAAAGGATGGGTAGGTTCCACGACAAATCCGAGTCAATGCAGCTCTTGCCATGGAAATGGCAAAATTACTAGAACGATAAGTGTAAAGGAATATTATAAAAAGGAAGGATACATTGTGGGTATTTTCCCAAAATTTCCTAGAACATGTAGCTGTTGCGGAGGAACAGGTCGTAAGGTCCAGATCGACCGTTTTGATATGCAAGACAGACGGAACGATATAACAGAAAAATCAGCTAACAATGGCTTTTTCTTGTTACGAGGCTAAATATTGAAAATAGAAGAGAATTATCAACGAATTGGGGATAAAAAACGGTCATTTGACATCCGTTTCTGGCAAACGCAAGGTGATAGCGCTATATTTGAGGCTGCAACAGAAATGTTAAAAGATTATTTTTTAATCCGAGGGAAAAATGCTGACGAGTTCAGACTTCAGAGAACTATTGAATCTTTTCGGAAAGCATAAAATTCGTTATCTCATTGTGGGCGGATACGCGGTGATGAAATACAGTGAGCCACGTTTCACAAAAGACCTTGATATATTTATAGCGATTGATCAAGAAAATGCGAAAGCAGTATTTACAGCTTTAAAAGAATTTGGCGCTCCTTTGGAAAATCTTACGTCAGATGATTTTGCGCATGAAGGATATTTCTATCAGATGGGAAGACCTCCTTTGAGAGTTGATATTATGATGTCAATTCCTGGCATTGAATTTGAAGAGGCTTGGAAAAATCGTGAAATAGTACAATTGCAAAACCTTAAAATTCCATTTATTTCGAGATCAGATCTTATACGAGCAAAACAAGCAAGCGGAAGGCCGCAGGATACAATAGATATTGAAAAACTTAAGGAAGCCGAACAATCAGATACACTTGACCAAAAATAGCGCGCCGCTTCGCTACCTGTAAATTTGCAACAAACTCGGAGAAATCGGTTTGATAAAGATGAGATAAGCACCATCCAGATGATTCACGAATTAAAAACCAGAACATATTCAGTTGACATAAGAAAACTAATAAACCAGGCTGCCTTCAGGAATCTGTCAGAAGGAATTGCCGAAATTTTTAAGAAAAACAGACAGAGCGAGGAAGATTTTTTAAAATTGTCGAAAGGCACAGGGATGAGAAGAAAAAATGAGACTCGTTGTTGACACAAACATTTTTTCTCCGGCTTTAATCCCAGAAGTTGTTATGCCCGGCAAACAAGTAATTTTAAATCAAATTAGGATGGCAGAATATGGCATTTAGTGATTTCAAAAACATCAGTGATGTGCAAAAAAAATATAAGATAAAGTATAAAGAAACGATATTTATTAAAGTTCATAAAATACAACCGTCTGAGAATTTCGTGAAAGATTTCGAGTTTTACAAAGAAAACATTGATGTATTCAGTTCAGAGGCAGCACGCAGTGAGGTGATCATTTCTCCGATTCTTAGAGAAATATACAAAAAATATCATAAAGAGTATTCTTTCTGGATTCAGAAAAGCATAGCCTACAATGATATCCTTTGCGGAACGCCCGATTACATTTTTTCCGAGAAGTCGGAACTGGGAAAGACCGTGCTTGAAAAACCTATCGTCATCGTGGCTGAGGCAAAAAGGAATGATTTTGAACAGGGATGGGGTCAGTGTCTGGCAGAAATGGTCGCCTCGCAAAAAATAAACGATGATGCCGAAAACCCTATTTACGGAGTTGTGACTGACGGCAATCTCTGGCAGTTCGGAAGGCTTGAAAAAGACTGTTTTTTTAAAAATAAGGAAAATTTCACCGTTGACAAGCTGAGTCTGTTGTATGGGGCATTGGACAATATGGTTCAGGCTGTGAAAAAGACAAGAAAGCATAAACGGGCATAACCTGGCCGCCAACGCGATCAAAAACCAGACAGTTATCAGATCATGGTTGCTGTAAATCAGCAAATCTGTTTAGCTCAAACAATTGGAGAAACGATCAGATTTGCACTACACAACAAGGAATGACGCAACAATCTTCAATTCAGTGATTCGGTGATGGCCTTGACATTGTATGGAATGTTGCCAAAAAGGAATTGACTGAAATTTAATTTGCAAACAAAAAACCAAAAACTATAAAAGAAAGGAGACATCATGGCCGAACTTTCGAAAAAAGAACGCAAGTTACGTAAAAGGAAAAGAAAGATCGCATATCGTTCCAGACGGGTTAACCGGTTGCGAAGTAAAAAAAAGTAAAACACTAAGGGATAGGGGTGACAATTGCCAAGCGTGTCCAAAAATCAAAAACCGGCAGAACAAAATATTTCATTCAATTCTGAAAATGAAGCGATTAAGCTGGAAGGACTGCTTGCACGCCAAAGCGGTAAAAAAGGCATTGTTGTCACCCACCCTCACCCACTTTATGGCGGCGATATGTATAATCCCGTGGTTGACGCCATTGTCGGCGTTTTTCAAAAAAAAGGTTATACGACATTACGTTTTAACTTCAGAGGAGTGGGTCGAAGCCAAGGAAAGTATGACGACGGTGATGGCGAGCAGCGGGATGTCCGTGCGGCACTGGCCTATTTAAAGAATCGGAGCATTGAACATCTCAATTTGGCCGGTTATTCCTTCGGTGCCTGGGTTTGTTACAATTTGGCTGCTGCGATGCCCGATGTAAGAAATATGGTTATGGTGTCGCCGCCAGTCGGGCTTATTGATTTTTCTCCACAAATTGTCACCCCTTATCTAAGATTAGTCATCACCGGCAGTCAGGATAAAGAGATCGCGCCGGCGCATCGTATCCGCCAGTTGATGCCGGTCTGGAATCCTGATGCTGTGCTGAAAATTGTTAAGGGCGCTGATCATTTTTATACCGGCTCTTTTTCCACGCTTGAATCATATCTCAATGACTGTGAATTTAAAACGGTTACTGAATGAGCTTTCCATTTTGGCTTATCTCTACATGGATTGCAGATAAGTATAAAATTTAATGAATTTGGCTTCCAACTTAAGCGGCGACGCTAAATGTAACGCGGAAAGCTGTTACGCGTCGGTCTTTGGGTGTGATTAACTATGATTGATAAGCATGAAATAAAGCAGGTTGCAACGCGAATAGGAATTGAGGCGAATGCCGAGCGAGTCATTTTGTTCGGATCATACGCTCGTGGTGAAGCCAGCGAAAATAGTGATGTGGATTTTATGATTATTGCGGAGAGCGATTTGCCAAGGTTCAAACGTAGTCGTGATCTATACAAACTGTTTCAGCCGTATCCGTTTAGTATGGACATGTTGGTCTATACACCCCAAGAGATTGAAAAAGGAAAAAAATCGCATCTCTCTTTTGTTTCAACCATATTAAGAGAAGGTAAGACCCTTTATGTCCGAGAATTTAGAAATAGCGAGACAATGGCTGGCTAAGGCTATGAATGATCTGCTCAATGCAGATAACAATCTCAAGTCGGAAGTAATCCCATTTGACACTGTCTGTTTTCATTGCCAGCAAGCAGCCGAAAAACTTCTGAAAGCCTATTTGATAGGAAATGGACAAGAATACCCCTTTACACACGATCTTTTTCTTATTTTGGAGAAGATACTGCCAATTAATAGTGAGGTGGATGAACTACGGGATTCACTCGCTATCCTTATGCCATACGCAGTTGAGGTTCGCTATCCGGATGATTGGTACATGCCTTCCGATGAAGATGCTAAAGAAGCAAGAGAAGCGGTAAATAACGTACTGGATTGGATTAAAAATGCTCTGCCGAATATCTTTAATATTACTGAAAACAGCTAACAAAAGGATTGAGCGACCACAAAGCCGAAATGCAATCCAAACTTTTATCTCGGCAGTTTTGATTTAACATGATGCGCACTTAAAATGAAATGACACCTATTCCGACAGTACAAAAAATAAGCGTCAGCCGCGTTATTGCCAACGGCCCGGCGTTAATGTTTGCTTCGGCATTTATGTTTGCTATCCTGGGTGTACTCATCAAAACGATGGGACCTGATTATCGTATATGGGATATCGCCATGTACCGCCTGGGGGGTGGGACAATTGTATTATTAGCCCTTTTCGGATGGAAGCAAAATCTTTTCAAGCCTCAAAACCCCAAACTGATCATTATTCGGGGAATGACCGGCACCATCGCTTTTCTTGCACTTGTGGCGGCTATCCGCAATTTGCCTTTTTCTACGGCAATGGTATTTTTCTACAGTTTCCCGGCGTTTGCAGCGATATTTTCCCCTTTGCTGTTCGGCGAGAAGATTACTTTATACGAGGTTGTCTGCCTCATGGCAGCGTTAATTGGCATCGGGGTGCTATTTAACTTTCAGATTCAAGGAACGCTTTTCGGTCAATTCATGGGGGTTGTCGGCGCGATGTTTGCTGGGCTTACAATCGGCATGATTAAAAAATTGAGACCCACCCACAGTTCGGTAATTATTTATTTCTATTTTTGTCTGATTGGCACAGCAGTCTGTTTTTGGCCTTATATGACCGCTCCCCGAACGCCGGCGACGGCAAGCGACTGGCTAATTATTGCCGGTATCCTGGTGACGTCCATCGGAGCGCAACTGCTTATGAACATGGGCTTTCGTTATTGTAAGAGTTGGGAAGGCGGCCTGTTTATGACCAGTGAACTAATCTTTTCAACCATCATCGGCATCCTTTTTCTTGGGGACATAGCAAACTGGCGGTTTTGGATAGGCGGTTTTTTAATTTTCGGCAGTGTTGCGGCTTTTCAATTGCAACACCGGTAAGGCAGCACCTTTTCCTTGAGGGGCTCTAGCGTAAAGTTCATTTAAATCAATCCCCAAAGAACCAAATCAAAAGAGCCAAATTTATCCCGTTATTTTAAGCTAATGTTCTTTCAGAAATATTTTGTTGTCCACCAATGACAGCGAATGGATTTGACCGTTGATAAATTTCTGGTCTCCGAAGATGCTAATCAATTTGACGCCGCCATCTTCGGGTTCCACCGTGTCAACCGCTTCCATCACTTTCACCTGTTCATTGTCTTTTAGCAGAAATGCTGTTGCTTCACACATGGCATGCTCCTTTTGTTGTCTCTGAAATCCCCAATAACAATCACCTGATTTCCAATAAATTCCAAACAACAAAATACAATAACCAAAACGGCTGATTTATCAATATGCATTGTAAGATCAGGTTTTTTTCAATTTTGAAATTTTGTAATTGTGATTTATTTGAAATTTGTAATTTGGTTTTTGGGCTTTATTTACATCATTCTTTACGCTTCAATTTTTGGACTTTCGAGGTATTTATTAACGGCAGCAAATTTTCCGCAAGCATCGAATCAATCAGTTTGGGAAGCGGAAGTGAGCTTAAACCGGCGATCACGACATTTTCCTGGGAAAGTGGCAGAAGAATTTTTTTGGCCGGGCAGCTTGCAATCGCTTCGGCCATTTTGGGGGTGATTTCACCCATCATGGCATGTGCCATGATAATACCGATGGGACCGATAATGATATCGGCCTGTCGGACCGTTCGGACAATCGCGTTTTCACCGGAAGCGCCGCGATTGGCTCTGGCTTTCAGCATTTGAGCGGTGGCAATGGCGTTAGCGCCCAACGCCGTAATTTCAACGTTGGCGTTATAAAAAGCGGTGTTCAATTTTTTAATAATGACGCTACCGATACCACCGCCCTGTCCGTCGATTACACATATTTGTTGCATCTGTTTTTTCCGTTGGACTTTTTCCCGTTCAACTACGATCAAAATGGGAAAATTGCATGGTAAATGTGCCGCGCCCCTGGGTGGCGGAGCGCAAGGCGGTAGAATAGCCGAACATTAGCGCTAAAGGTGCTGTGGCTTTGATCACTTGGGAACCGGCGCGATGTTCGATGGATTCGATTTTACCATTACGAGCGCCCATATCTCCGATCACATCCCCCATAAAAGCTTCCGGTACAAATATTTCAACATCCATTATGGGCTCCAGTAAAAACGGCTTGCCATCGGCAAGCGCCTGTTGACAGGCCATGGAGGCGGCTACCGTAAACGCGAGTTCCGAACCCAATGATTCCTTTGATTTCGTCTTGGTCAGGATCACTTCAACGTCCGTAACCGGATAGCCCATTAATGGCCCGCTGGCCAATGATTCCATGACGCCTTTGCGGATTGCGGCTAGAAAATGGGCCGGCAGTTCCTCATCCTGTGACTTAAAAGTGATGTCGCTTCCCCGCTTGGAGGGTTTGATTTGCAGACGAACTTGGGCGAAATGATGGCACCCGGAAATTTCCCGATCAAAAACCGCTTCAGATGCACCACGCTGATCAATTGTTTCACGATAAACCACTTGGGGCTTGCCAACATTGACATCCGTTTTAAATTCACGCAGCATCCGACTGATAATGATTTCAAGGTGCAACTCGCCCATGCCGGATAATATGGTTTGCCCTGTGTCCTCATCTTTGCGGCAGCGCAACGTCGGGTCTTCAGCGATGAATTTGGCAATGACTTCATCCAGTTTTTCCTGATCCGAGTGGGTTTTAGGCTCAATCGCCACCGAAATAACCGGTTCATAAAATTCCATATTTTCTAAAAGCAGCGGATGGTCCGGCATGCAAAGGGTTTCACCGGTTGTGGATGATTTCAGGCCCACGACGCCGATAATGCTGCCTGCGCCGGCCGACGCCACGCGTTCACGCTTGTTAGCGTGCATTAACAAAATACGAGCGATCTTTTCCGTTATCTTACGGGTCGGATTATATACATCTTTTTTAGCGGTTAGCGTGCCACTATAAATTCGCACATACGAAAGTTTGCGTCCTTCGATCATCGCCACTTTAAAAATAAGCGCTGCCAGCGGATCCGTGTCTTTGGCTGCGCATTCCACCGTTTCACCGGATTCCTGATCAATCCCTTTCATGGGCGGAATATCCGCCGGGCTGGGAAGGAAACGGGTAATTCCGTCAATTAACGGCTGGATACCTTTATTTCGTAATGCGCTTCCGCATAGCACCGGCACCAGTTTCAAGTCAAGCGTGGCCTTTCGGATTGCTTCAATAAGCATTTTTTCGGAAACAGACGTTTCGGCCAGGTAGGCTTCCATAATGTCATCATCTGCTTCGGCGGCCGTTTCAATCAACAGTTCGCGGTATTGCTGCGCCTTTTCAAGATTTTCTGAAGCGATTGCTGAAACAGTATAGGTTTCACCCAGCGTTTCTTCATCCCAGGTAATCTGACGCATGGCCAGAAGATCAATAACGCCGGCAAAATTTTCTTCCGAACCCATCGGCAATTGCAATATCAAGGGTTGGGCGTTCAAACGTTCCTTAATCATATCGGTCGCGCCCAAAAAATCAGCGCCGATCCGATCCATTTTATTGATAAAAATAATTTTGGGCACGCCATATTTATCGGCTTGCCGCCAAACGGTTTCGGACTGGGGTTCGACACCACCCACCGCACAGAAAACCCCTACCGCACCATCAAGGACGCGCAAAGAACGTTCCACCTCAATTGTAAAATCAACATGGCCCGGCGTATCAATAATCTGAATCGTTTTACCTTGCCACTGGCAGGTGGTGACGGCTGAAGTGATCGTAATACCCCGCTCCTGTTCATCTTGCATCCAGTCCATGACCGCTTCACCATCATGAACTTCGCCAATCTTGTGTGAACGGCCGGTATAATAGAGAATCCGTTCGGTGACGGTGGTTTTTCCGGCATCAATGTGAGCGATAACGCCGATATTGCGGATGGTGTTGATTTTAGTTTTTTTTTTCATCGGATTAATAACATTTCGGCTGTAAAGGGATTTTGCAAATCAATATGTCCGGCCAGGGTTAAAGATTCATGGCCTTCTATTAAAAATTTGACTCGGTCAATCCCGGTGATATTCAAAACCAATGAATTTACAATCGAATAGATTGTAATCAGTTCAGCCTGAATGCCGCCGGGATGGTTATCTTTTATCGCAACTGAAAAATCCGTATATGCGGTGCCGTCGCCAGTCACATACAAAGCACGCAGTTTCATATCTTGTGGAAGCGTTCGCATTAAACGGGTGCGAGGCCCGTTGATTAATGCCTGAATAATATTTTTAGCAAACATAACAGGATTCGCCGGATTTGAAATCATTCTGTTTTCGGCAACAAGAAAGCCATTGTTTTTCGATGCAAAGTAGAGAAGCACATCTGACTTTACTGCAGGCGTCGTTGGCCGCACTTGAACGATTTGGGCTGGTTTATCTGTTTTTTCAAATTGTTCGGATTCTATTCGTTCCGCAAATGTGGCAACAGCCAGCAGGAGCAAAAATAGCGTGAGTAGTGCATCAAAGGCTATTTTTGTTCGACTGTATTTTAGACACATGCCCAATATCCGATCATCCGACACTTATTAAGGGATTTTCCCAAAAATAAACTACCTAAAATGTAGGGTGGGTGGAGTGTAACGCAACCCACCGTATTTCTGTAATTGGAGACCATTAAACCAAAAGGTGCTTTATGTAGCCCTAAAGGCTACATAAGATAGGTTTTAATTTAATGATCTCCAATTGGTGGGTTGCGTTACACTCCACCCACCCTACAACATTAAGGATATCGGGTAGTTTATTTATGGGAAAGTCCCTAAATTGTTACTATGTAATTTAACAACCCAGGGTTGTCAAGTAGAACTGATTAAAGTTTTAGCGATACAATTCAGTTTTAAAGGACCGTTTGGCGGAAGATAACAAAATTTTGGCATCCTTCATTTTCCGGTTTACAATTCAAAGGAGTGCTAAACCGACGGTTTAGCATTTTGTGCTGGCCTGCAATTAACATCTTGCCTGATACAAATTAAATTGTTATACTTACCTTTGTCAGAATTCACCGGATGGATTTGTCCCGCACTCCGAATGATAAAAAAAACATCAGCCAAGGATTAAAAGAAAAATATAATCGAAATGAAATCGTCCCCTAAAAAATTGCTGATTATTGACGATGAAGACAATATGCGTCACATGCTGTCCACGATACTTAGGAAAACCGATTATAAAATTGATACAGCAATGGACGGAACCGAAGGACTCGCCAAGATCAGTCAGGAATTTTATGATGTGATTCTCTGTGACCTGAAAATGCCTAAAATGGGCGGCATTGATATGTTAAAAACCGCCGGTGAGAAGCTGGTTGAAACCACTGTCATCATCATGTCAGCCTACGGTACGATTGACACCGCCGTCGAAGCCATGAAACTGGGGGCTTATGATTATATATCCAAACCGTTTAAATCGGATGAACTCTTCCTGGTGCTTAAGAAAGCGGAAGAACGGGATAGCCTGAAAAAGGAAAACCTGAACCTCAAAGAACAGATTGAAACGATCAATGAAAATTATAATTTCGCCAATATGATCGCGAAAAGCAAAGAGATGGCTTCCGTATTCCAACTTGCGGTCAAAGTAGCGCAATACAGCACAACGGTTTTGATTACCGGTGAAAGCGGGACGGGTAAGGAACTGGTGGCAAAGGGTATCCATTTTAAAAGCCCTCGATCTAAAATGCCTTTCATCCCGGTAAATTGTGGCGGTATCCCGGGGAATTTGCTGGAAAGTGAACTGTTCGGATTTAAGAAGGGTGCATTTACCGGGGCGGATCGTAATAAAAAGGGGCTTTTTGAGGAAGCCGATAAGGGTACTATTTTTCTTGATGAAATCGGTGAACTTACGCCTGCTTTACAAGTAAAACTTCTCAGAGTTTTGCAGGAAAACGAGATTCGTCCCATTGGCAGCGCAAAAACAAAAAAAATTGATGTGCGTGTGATCGCGGCGACGGCCAGGGACCTGGAGATGGAAATCAGGAACAATGCATTCAGGGAAGACCTTTTTTACAGATTGAATGTGATGCCGATTAAGCTTCCGCCACTCCGCGATCGGACTGAGGACATTCCGTTACTCTGTGACCATTTCCTGCAAAAATTCATTAAAAAATTGAATAAAAAAGTTCATGGTATTTCACCGGGTG
>JAOZRC010000061.1 GCA_029940345.1 Desulfobacterales bacterium | reverse complement strand
GTTTGCCGTTTTCCCGTTGAAGCGTGATGCGCTGCTTCACATCAATAATATTCAACCTTGCGGTATCATGCACCCCGCTGAAATACTCCGACAAAGCAAACCGTTTTTTCGAGCGAAACGACATGAACAATTGATATTCGGCAAACTGGCCTGATAGGTTATTCAGCTTTCCCTGGAGCCGCTTTTTATCTTTTTGCAATTCACGGATTTGCTCATGCGCCTCCTGCTTCAAATCGGGGACATAACCGCTTATTTCCTTTTCAAAGCGGTTTCGCAGGATCAGATTGAGTGTGCCGTCCTGTAACCCTCGGAAATCAATATCGGAAACGCCCCATTCGATAACATCCGCATCCACCAGCAGCAGCAGTTTCTTTTTGATCACTTCGAGATCAAGATCGATTTGCAGTTTCTCTTTCAGTTCCCGATGCGTATAGTACCTGTGGGAATGTTTGCTGAGGTACAGTAGCATGCTTTTGGCATGACGGTCATTGATTTTTTGCAAAGTCAATTGGATATATTCGTTCCATGTTTTGTTCATCATAGAATAGCGATCCGTGATCTCATAATTATACGCTTCAATCACGCCCTCTTGGCTACTCAGGTCCCTGTTTTCTGATTCGCTCTGCATCACACAGGCGATAAAAAACGGGTCGGACATGCACAATCGGTTGATCAGAAGCGCTGTTTCGTTTGTAACCGGTTCATTGTGATTTTCAGCGTATTTATACACCGCCTGCAAGCCTTCATTCGATGTGAGATACGGATTTAAATGCCAATGGGATAACCGGCCGGCCTGTAGGTATTTGCCGCAGATATCAAGTAGTAAAGTGATGTACGAGCCGGTTACCAGCATCGGCGCGATTTTCGACTCTGAAAGGCCATGATAGCTTCCGGGCATAGTCTCATCCAACGCATCTTTGCACGCTTTATCCCGGTAAACAAAATTGGCAAAATTCTGAAATTCATCCAGAATCACTAAAAAGCGCTTATCATGCACAGCGGCAAAACGATGCGGCCCTCCGCAGGCGGTGTCCCACATTGAAGTATGCATTCCGTGCGGTCTGTTTTCTTCTATCAGGAAATCAATATCATCTACAAAAAATGAGATTGATTTGGACACACCGTATTCCCTGATTTTTTTCAGGGAAAGCGGGTGTTCAACAAGTGATGCATCTCTTTCAATAAAGGAAATATATTGCGAGGCAAAGGCGCGGTAATATTGCCCGGCAAGCTCTGGAATCCAGACTTTGTTTTCCGTCATTTCAAAATAAAACGGAATCACATCTCCGTTCGCATTCCACAGCAGATTGAAAAGGCGCTGTACAAATGCGGTTTTCCCGCTTTTACGGCGCGCCAAAATCATCCGCGATTTGGATAATTTTTTCGGAATAAAATTCAGCCATTTCTCTGCAAAACGCAATTCTTTTTCACGGCCGGTAAACAGGTCAGGATTGCCGATTTTTTCTTGTAAAGGATATTGCATGGCGTTTCTCCTTGATCCGGTTAATTTACAAAGTTGCAATAGGGAGGCTATCTACATGGATTTTATATAAGAATAGGGATTTATTAAACCAGTTTTGATACTTGGCGGTTCTGATACTTGGCCGTTCTTATGTTTGGCGGAAAGTGAAGGGGCAGAAATATCATTATGCATTTCGAACTTCAAGATCAACATCATCCAAGTGAATCGAAAAATGCTTTAAGAAGAGGTTGTTGGCCTTGCAAAACTGTTTGGCTGTTTCAATTTGGAGAGATTCACGCTCTTCAAAAGAGATAAGCAGGCCATTTACTTTAAATTTAGTGAAATTATCCCGAAAATGGTCAAAGTCGCCGATAATCGAATAGCCTTGCAATTTTTTACCGGTCTTTAATATATCATCATCTATAAAACCTGCCGGTTTCATACGAATTTTAGGATTATTTACTATTTCCCGCAAAAGAATTTCACCTCCCCGACCGGCCCCATAAATCAAAACGGTTTGGCCTGAAAGCTTTTTACGTTTCATGGAATCAAGAAAAATACGAAAGGAACCGCGTGTTCCCAGTAAAAACCCGGTGGTCAGAAACAAATCAATTAAAAATATTCCCTTTGAAAAATCCTTGAAGCGGTAGATAAAAGTCACTGTGGTAATAGCCAGGACAGTGGCTAAAAAAGAGGATTTCAAATACACGAGTACATCGTTCGTACTCATATAGCCCCATATTCCCCGGTAAACGCCGGTGGCGAAAAAAACGACAAATTTACATGCGATCACGGCCGGCAGCGATCGCAAAAACACATTAAAATAAATTGCGAACTCTTGCGCGCCAAAACGCAGACGGTAAGCCAGGTAATAGGAAAAGGCGATTAGGCACAAGTCGAGAATGACTAACATCATCTGGCGTTTATAGGTCAGTTCAACCAAAACCGGTGTGTATGAACGATCCCGCAGTAATGAAAATTCTTTTTCCGGGTACACGCGTAACTGCGCCAAATAAACGCCCATCAATATGATCGCCAGTACCATGGGAATAATCACCGCCGGCGAAGTCAGGGTGTCGCTCTGACTGACAAACAGCGCCGAAAAACCTGCGATCAGACCAATGCCATAAATAAAAAGAACAGCGCTTTTTTCGCTAAAACCCATCAGTACCAAACGATGGGAAGTATGATCTTTTCCGCCAACCGAGGCTTTGCGGCCACTTAAAAGCCGCACCAACGTCACCAAAACAGTGTCTGAAATAGGTGCCATCAGTATCATTATAGGCACCGCATACATTGAAACGGGGTTAAAACCGCTCGCTTCAGGGTAATGCAGCGTCAGCATCGCCAGGATAAAACCGATTATCAGACTGCCGCAGTCCCCCATAAATATGGATGCCGGATTAAAATTGTAAATCAGAAAAGCGCCCAATGAAGCCGCCAGAATCACTGCCGTAAGGGCGGCCTGGGGCGCTATTCCGCTAAACAGGACTGCCAGAAAAAGGGCGCAGATCAGACCGACGCCAGTGCAGAGGCCATCCATATTATCAAGTAAATTAAACGCATTGGTTATCCCTACAATCCAAACAAGCGTAATCATGGTGTCCAGTGTAAGGGATACAACCCAATGAAGCCGGAATCCGAGGAATGTTACCAGTGACGCAACCAGAATTTGTCCAACCAGTTTGGTATGAGGCTTAATCCGGATGATATCATCAATTAACCCCAGGAGAAATAAAAGGCTCATTCCGATCCATACTGCCGCACCAAAAGAGGTTGCGCCTATGGATGCCGGTTGGTCTGTGAAATGGAATGTAAGCTGCTGGAAATCGGCCGCACTCAATAGGGGTAAGGCGATACCAATATATATGGCAATGCCGCCAAACAGTGCGGTCGGTTTTTTATGCCATCGGTTTTGAGTTGGGTGTGCTATCCAGCCATTTTTAGCAGTAATATACCGGATAAGCGGTGTGATAATAAGTGTGGCTGTAAATGCCAGCGCGGTATTGATATATATCATTGCGTTTCATCAAAGAAACCATAGGCATTATTAATCGTCAGACTCCGTTTTTTCAATAACTTCTCCGATAAGGTAGGCTTTAAGATTCATCGCGTCCAAACGCATCATAATATCATGAGAGGCATCCCGGGGAACAACCGCTGCCATACCGATTCCATTATTAAAAGTTCGTAACATTTCTTTATCTGAAATGTTACCGGATTTTTGGAGAAACGTAAAAATGGGTGGTGTTTCCCAACTATCCTTATATATTTTCACATCACATGCACGGGGAAGAATGCGTTTTAGGTTATCATAAAGACCGCCGCCGGTGATATGCGCCAGGCCGTGAATCGGCAAGTTTTTTAATAAATTTCGTACTGTTGGGGCATATATGATCGTCGGCGTTAAAAGCGCTTTGCCCAAAGGTTCGCCGAGTTCTGGAATATGCGTCTGAATGTCCAAATCAAGGATATCGAAACAGATTTTACGCACCAGTGAGAAACCGTTACTGTGAAGGCCAGAGGATGCGAATCCGATCAGTTTATGCCCGACACGAATTTCAGTGCCATCAATTATTTTGTGGTTATCTACAATGCCAACAGCAAAACCGGCCAGATCATATTCATTTTTCTGATAGAGTCCGGGCATCTCAGCAGTTTCACCCCCGATCAAAGCGCAATCGGCCTGGCGGCAGCCTTCAGCGATGCCTTCAATGACGGATGTAGCCACGGCGGTGTCGAGACATCCCATGGACAGGTAATCAAGAAAAAAAAGAGGACGCGCGCCTTGCACGATAATATCATTGACGCACATCGCAATGAGGTCAATACCGATAGTGTCATGTTTACCAGTCATAAACGCAATCTTCAATTTTGTACCGACACCATCAGTTGAACTCACCAATACGGGTCTTTCAAAATTTTCCGCGTTAAGTGAAAAAAGTCCTCCGAAACCGCCAATTTCACCCATCACACCGGATTGAGGCGTTTTTTTGACAATTTTTTTAATAGATTGGATAAAACTGTCGGCCTTGTCGATATCAACGCCTGCATCGGCATACGTTAGAGTATCGTTCATATTTTATTTCCCGTTAAAAATTGAAACTGATTTCCTTGGAATCCTTGCCTTTCGCGCCTTTCCCATAAGTTGTTATTTTATATACATAATTAAAGCCCATTTGCAAGTCTTCACGATATTGCATGCGAGGCTTCTTTTTTGTATCGGAGACAACAACCATATCTAAGGCAATATCTTCCACCAATTCAAAACGAAGCGGACAATTTTGACAGTCTGCGAGCGACAGTTTTGACCGATAGATATTAAACCCCTCCAATCCGGGAGTAATCGATCCGTTTTTCATCGGAATTTGCCAGGACAATTTCAGCGTTTTCTCTTCCAATATTTCGTACTTGGTTTTTTTTACCGCAGGCAGTTGTATGAAATAGGGCGCGAAAGGCGGCGCTTTTTTACCGCATCCCACAATTAAGGAGGCAGAAAAGGTCAGTACAACAGCAATTAAGACAATAAATTTAAATTTTTGTCTTACATTTTGAGGAATCCATATTTGGGATAATGGTAACATATCAAGTTCCAACCGGTTTAATTTAGATGTTATATAGACTTTCAGATAATTAATGTCACAAGGCTAGAGGGAGGAGGCTGTATTGTAATACGCCGACGACCGATAACGCAGTGACATTATTTATCTGAACGTCTATAATTAAAAGCTTGTTCCGATTCCGCCCAATCCGTATAATTTCAGCATAAAAGCGATTTTACTGTCTTCAGGCTGATTAATATAGTTAAATGACAAAGACCAGCATTGGGAACGATATATCAGGCCCAGTCGTGTTTCAATATCTTCTTCGTCTTCCATATTGGCCTCATAATCGGCATATGCTGAAAGTGCATTTGTAACATTCACAAGTAATGCGACATCTATATATTTGTCATCATCTTCATTATCTCCGTTATCTGTAAACCGATATTCGAAACTGAGTCGATCATTACGTTTGTCTGAGATGTTGGCCCCGATATTAAATTTCTCTAATTTGGAATCATAAACAGACCAATCGGCATCCGTTTCCATGCTGAAATATTCGCTCGGTTCGAATTTAATTTCACCGTAGATTGAACTGAACGGTTCAGTGTCATCTTCTTCATCCGCCTCATTGATATCATAGCTTTGCTCTATCAGGAAACGAAAAAACTGGTGATAGGTGTAGATGGTATTTTCTTCATTTTTATCATCTGACGCACTCCCCAAATCCGCTTTTGATTTGGAAATCAGGGTATTGGTAATTGAATAGGTAATAACATTTTCTTCGTCAATGCGATCGATATCATCAAAATCAGGTAATTCATCCTGATCTTTTTCAGGTATAAACTCATAAGTTATTTTAGGCCGAATGATATGCTTTATTTTTTCAACGCCAAATCTTTTAAAATCGCTAATCCGATACACCTCGGATGAAACATCCAATTTGGCGTCATAAAAACCCCGGTCGAAAAAATCATCTTTGTTAGCGGAGTCATCATTGTCTTCATCCCATTCTTGGGAAAACCACAAGGTTTCACGCAGCCCTAACGAAGGTTCAATCGAAACATAGCGTTTGATTTTAAATGGCATCGAAAAACGGGGATAGATATCCACCCTTTGGCCAGTATCTCCGTCTTCCCTATAAAAATTCGTATATCCCGATTCAAGGTCCCAGAAAAAAGCCGACTTCATTATTCTTTGCTTTGACGCATCAAAACCGATAAAAGGTAATCTCTGAAGCGTATCGTTGTGATCTTCCCAACGGCGTTGAATAACATCGTCATACCATAACACTTTACCATAAAGACTGTAGTCAGACCAGGTTTTATTGACTGTCAAGCTGTTTTTACGGGTGGTGTCGTCATACTCATCCAAGTCCCGGCCAAACTCATCATAATAATAATCATCCTGTTTTCTAAATCCCATGAAACCGTCTCGGAATTCATAGAGATAATCCTGATCACTGACAATATCAATATCCAGTTTGGCGGAAACATCATACGGAAGTTTCTGATTCGATTTGGTTGTGAACCAGTAGCGCTCCGAATTGGGACGCAGTTCATCATCTTCCGTGTACCCCCAATCCTGGCTTGAATTTTCGGTGCCGTCATCAACTTTATCATCATTGAGATAATTAAATGTCATCATCCCTTTGGAATCTTCCGTTAGCAGGTAACGATATTCGGTGCCCCCCATTAATCCGCGTTCCGCCATATATCGCCCGTAAAAAGTGGCGTCCGACCAGTCGTTTATAGCCCAGAAAAACGGCTGCGTATATTCAAATCCTTTACGATCCGAATAGCCGAATCCGGGTGTCAGAAAACCGGTCTGGCGTTTTCGTTTAAGCGGGAAAACAAGATAGGGGGAGTATAAAACCGGCATTTTTTTTGCCCACAAAGCCGCGTGGGAAGCTTTACCATACCCCTCGACAGTTACTTCCAAATGCCGTGCCGTGACTTTCCAAGCAGGTGAATCACCATCGCAAGTCGTAATGCTGAGATTATCACCGGAATAGGATTTCTTACCAATTTTTTGAATTTTATCGCCTTTTATATAAAAATGATTTTCCTTGAAAAACAGTGTCCCGCTGTAAACAACACCCGTTTCTGATTGCAAGTTGATTTCCATGCGATCGCCTGTAAGCACGTCATCACCGACAATCATCATAACCTGGCCAATCGCAACCGCATCATTGGTTTTTTGATTAAGCCGTACAAAGTCAGCCGTAAGCTTTTTATCTTTTTTACTGATAATCACATTCCCTTTGGCAATGTAATGGTTTGTTTTTTGGTCAAAATTCATCTCATCCGCTTTAAAATGCCACGGCGTATCAGTGTCTTTATCAACGATACGATTTTGTAAATCCGCATACGTGAAATCTGAAATTATCAGAAAAAACGTCAAAATTGTCATCATCAAAAATAAACGAGCGATAATTTGACCGTTAAAATGAACAGTCCGAAAGCAGGGTTCGAAAAATTTAGTGTAGTGTTTCTTTTTATTCATCTATTTTTTCTTTTCATTGAAGGTGTTAGAAAAAGGTGCCTGACACTGACTCAAGTACTTGTTAGATTAATCCTTGGTTAAAAGTCAAGCTTTCGTATCAGATAATCGTAACAATCGCAAGGAAAACTTATTTTACCATACTACTTGACACACAATCCCTATCGCCTGTATTGAAAAATAATTCGAAATGGAGTTGATTATAAGCATAGACGTTGAGATAACCAATTTCATAAGGTCAGGGGAAGGCCAAAAACCAATACCATTTGCAAAAATCAAACTACCACGCAATTTTGGATACCAACATAAGGCGGGACAAATGTAGAGCGGAAAGCCATTCCGCTTAAGGGGGGAAGTGAACGGTTACAACACGATAGTATATCTTTGACCGATAACGCCAGGCAATTGATTATCTGAACATCCGAAGTCAGATTCAATTCCTGGAAGTTTAGGAGTTAGGCGAATGAAAAAAATATATGTGGGAATGCTTGGATGCGGCACGGTCGGAACTGGTGTGGCCAAAATTCTTATCCGGCGGAAGGCCTTGATTGAATCGCGCTTGGGAGCGTCTTTAATACTAAAGCGTATTGCCGATATTGACATCCAAAGAGACAGGAATATTTTTTTTGACGAAGGTGTTTTGACAACAGACGCCCAAAAAGTGGTTGATGATCCCCTGATTGATATTGTCGTTGAAATGATCGGAGGGGTGGGTGTCGCCAAAGACCTTATTTTAAAAGCGATTAGAAATGGTAAACAAATCGTCACCGCCAACAAAGCCCTTTTGGCCGTGCATGGCCCTGAGTTGTTCAAAGCATCTGAAGCGAATCATGCTGATTTGGCGTTTGAAGCCAGTGTGGGCGGATGTATGCCCATAATAAAGTCGTTGCGTGAATCATTAATCGCGAATCAAATTATGGAGATGACCGGCATACTCAATGGAACCTGCAATTTTATTTTGTCAAAAATCACTGCTGACAACAGTACTTTTCATGAAGCGCTTGCCATCGCCCAGGCCAAAGGCTTTGCCGAAACGGATCCTGCTTTGGATGTCGGAGGGTTTGACACCGCCCATAAACTGGCCATTTTAAGCGCCCTTGCCTATGGGACAGAGATAAATTATAATGATATCTACATTGAGGGAATTACCCTGATTACGCCTTTAGACATTGTATTTGCACGTGAATTTGGCTATAAAATCAAACTTCTGGCAATCAGTAAAAATAGAGGCGACACGGCGGATGTCCGGGTTCATCCCGCCATGATTCCCTTTGACAATCTCCTGTCCGAAATCAATGGTTCGCTAAATGCGATCAAGGTGGTCGGTGATGCGGTTGGCGATATAATCCTTTACGGTCACGGGGCCGGTATGATGCCGACCGCCAGCGCTGTTATCAGTGATATTGTCGATCTCGCCCGTAACCTGTTAACCGGAGCCACCGGGAGAATTCCGGCACTCTCTTTTCAGACGAATGCCATTAAAAAAATTCCGGTGTTGCCCATTGATAAAATCCGTACGCATTATTATTTCCGGTTTGCCGCAATTGATCAACCCGGTGTTTTATCAAAAATTGCCGGCGTGTTAGGCGACCATAACATCAGCATTAAATCAGTTCATCAAAAAGGTCGCAAATCCGAAGGTGCTGTTCCGGTCGTAATGCTGACTCATATCGCCCAGGAAGCGTCTGTTAAGAAAGCGCTGGCCGAAATCAGCGCATTGGAAATTGTATCCGGCAAGCCTGTACTTATTCGGATCGAAGATAAAAACGGAGAAGATGACAATCAAGTGCGGAAGCCTGTTTGAATAATAAAAAGCAAGATAGATGGATAAAGGATTTTAGTAATTGCGAGACGTAGGTTCCCAGAAATCGGTCGGTTCCGAATCAATACAAAAAAAGGAAATTGTTTCAAAAATGTCAGATGACAATAAAAGCCAATTTGAAACCATCGAAAACCTGAGAGAAAAATACCTGGGAGTTGAAAAAAAGAAGCATCAGCTAGAAAAACAGATATTTTGGCTCAATGCCAATTTGAGGGCCAAAAGAAAAGCGGAATTTGAGAAAACACTTTGGTGCCCGGATAGCGCAAGTATCGATCAGGAAGCCCAAACCCTGCAAAACGTTCTTTTGGCGGAAAGCGAAAAACTGGTCACCAATTTGAATGAAGTCAAAAATGAACTGGCCCTGAAAGATGCCAAAATTCAAATCCTGGAAGCAAAAATTGAGGCGCTTGAAAAAAGGGGACCCCAAAAACCGGAAAATATAGGTGACGCCCCAAACAGATTGAGCTTTGACGAAACCCCGGAAGAAACGGATATAGCAGATGACACCATTGAGAGCCAAGAGGCCCAAATTCGAGCTTTGGAAATAGAGATACAAGCACTTGAAAAGGACAGAACAGATCGGCAAAAGATTCAATTAGAGGAAACAAGCGAGGAAGAAAGAGATATCGCCCGACAGAATGAAAAATTGGCCCGACGATTAAGAGAAGTGGGGATCGAAAAAAGAAAATTACTGCAAAAGATTAATGATTTAGTACAAGACAAGAAAAAAGTGAAAAAGGAAGATAGGACTGAAAAGAAAAGGCTGCGTTCGTTTGACCTGCGGGATGATGATGTAAGAAACGAACCGTTTGTTAATGAAAGTTTTAAATAATTCTAAAATGGTTGCATTTTCATGGGCACTGTTTGCGCAGTCAGACTTAACTTTCGGCATAAGGCAGGCGGTATTTGACAATATAAACACCCTGCGTTAATATAAATAATTAATCTTTCAAATCAAAATTAAACGAAAACAAGAGGAAAACGCTTTGAAGGCTTAATCCGCAACAAATTGACAAACGATTCAATCAGAAAGGAATAGAATATTGAGTATTTTTGTAAACCAAGAAACGAGGCTATTGGTGCAGGGTATTACCGGTCGTGAAGGACAATTCCATACGCGTCAATGTATCGCTTACGGTACGAACGTCGTGGCAGGCGTCACCCCGGGGAAAGCCGGCCAGAAAATGGACGATGTGCCGGTGTATAACACTGTAAATGAAGCAATTGACGCCAGCCGCGCCAATTGCAGCATGATTTTCGTACCGCCGCCGTTTGCCGCTGACGCCATTATGGAAGCCGCCGACGCCGGTATTGAATTGATTGTCACTATCACCGAAGGCATCCCGGTCATGGATATGATGAAAGTTAAAAATTTCCTGGCTGCTAAAAATTCACGTCTGATCGGCCCCAATTGCCCGGGAATTATCACGCCGGGTGAATGTAAAATCGGAATCATGCCAGGCCCGATTCATAAACCCGGCGGACCGATTGGCGTGGTTTCCCGATCCGGCACCCTGACTTATGAAGTGGTGCATCAATTAACACTGCAAGGCTTGGGACAAACCACCTGCATCGGCATCGGCGGCGATCCCATCAACGGAACCGATTTTATTGATTGTCTGAGCGCCTTTGAAAAAGATAACGCCACCCGCGGTATTGTGATGGTCGGTGAAATTGGCGGAAGTGCTGAAGAAGAAGCCGCCGAATTTATTGCTGATAAAATGACCAAACCGGTGGTGGGTTTCATCGCCGGTCTGACAGCGCCTCCGGGTCGACGAATGGGGCATGCCGGTGCGATTGTCAGTGGTGGCAGTGGTACGGCCCAGGGAAAAATTGAAGCCATGGAAGCTAACGGCGTGCATGTGTGTAAAAACCTGGGCAATTTGGGAGATGTTTGCGCCCAGGTATTCAAAAAAGTTTAAAGTTACATGCTATTTCATACCATGTTGTCCATATCCGATATGGCATTGATACCGATAATAATTTAACCATATTTAAAATATTTTTCAGTATGTTATAGAACAACTTAAAACTTGTAACTTAAAACTTCTTACGAAGGTGTTTTACAATGCATGAAATGGGCATTGCCACTGAAGTGATCGAAATCGCGGAGGCTTCCATCCCCGAAGAGATGCATGATGCAAAGGTTGAATGCGTCAACATCAATATCGGTCGCCTGGCGGCGGTTGTGCCCGAAAGCCTCCGCTTCTGTTTCAATATTTTGATTGAAAACACGCGGCTTGCCGGTGCCAAACTGCATATCCGGGAAATACCGGTGAAAGCGTACTGCAAAGATTGTAAACATGAATGGATTATTGACGCACCTGTCTTTACCTGCACCCAGTGCGACAGTGGTGCTTTAGACATTCTATCCGGCCGTGAGTTGGATATCAGTTCTATTGAGATTGCCGATTAAAGTAATTTGTCCAAAAGGGAAGATGTATGGAAATCAAAATTGTTCGTAAAGTCTTAGATGTCAATGCAAAAATGGCAGAGCAAAACCGTAAGCTATTTGGCGACAAAGGTGTTTTTGTACTCAATGTAATGAGTTCACCCGGTGCCGGCAAAACCGAAACCCTGGTTAAAACCCTGGTGCGCATTATGCCGGACATTAAAAGCGCCGTTATTGTCGGCGATATCTGCACCTCGCACGACGCGGACCGCCTGGCGCAGTCGGGGGTGCCGGTCGTACAAATCAACACCGAACCTTTCGGCGGTGACTGTCACCTGGCAGCACATGTCATTGAAAAAGCGGCTTTAGACCTGGATTTGGATGCCATTGACCTGCTCATTGTCGAAAATGTGGGCAACCTGGTGTGTCCCGCCGAGTTTGATATCGGTGAAGATTGCCGTATTGTTGTTCTTAGCGTCGCCGAAGGCGAAGACAAACCGGTAAAATATCCGCTTATGTTTCGGGAATGCGCCGCAACGCTGTTAAATAAAACAGACCTGCTTCCCCATCTGGATTACGATCTGGAAGCGGCCCTGAATTATATCCACCAAGTGCATCCTGATATGCCTGTTTTTCAAATTTCCGCTCGCACCGAAGAAGGTTTTGACCCTTGGATTGCATGGCTGCAAAAGATGATTGATAAAAAATCCAAATAGGCCATACCAAAACATCTTAAAGTTTTAGCCAAAAGGCCAAATATAAAAAACGTTACGAGATTCCCGCCTCGCATCGGGTAATTGGGTAGCCCCTGGAAAAAACGCAGCTATTTTTTATCATGTGCATTCTTTTGTTCGGCTTTGATTCCAAGTGATCTGACAATCTCTGGGGTGATCATCATCTTACACCCTTCGGCTCCGGGATGGATACCGTGCGGTAACCGGACCAAGTTCGACAACAGCATGATGTTAGAGGGACCACTTGCAGGGGGTGCGGCGAGAAGCACACCCAAAGAAGCAAAGTTTAGCGCGCCCATCACTATTCCGGTAATGAGTATTGGTACGTTCACGACACACGCATCTGTCAGAACAAGCCCCAGCAGAACCGGAATAACTGAAAGACAGGTTCCGAAGACGAACCCGCTGATTACGTCTCCCGCCAGTATCGCGTGCAGTGACACCGGAGTGGAAATCAGACGTTCATAGGTCTTGGCGCTACGTTGATATTTGTCGGATGTGACATTCCTCTTCAAAAAATAAAGAGAAAAGAGAAGAACGCAACCAGTTAATTCTAAAAGCGCACCTGCTTTACCTTGAATTAGCTCAGGCTATAGCAAATAAAGCTGAAGTGACCCTCATTTCTCTAAGTTTAACCGGTATTGATATTATCACTCTGTTAAAAATAGATGTGATTAAAGTTTACATAACCCATGCGGAGCGGAAGATCGATCAGCTTCGCCGAAGGGTAATTAAAGGCGAAACCATTCCTCATCATGAGAAAGTGTTCTCTGTTTTTGAAGAACACACCAAGTGGATAGTCAAAGGTAAAGCGGGCGTACCCCAGGAATCAGGTATGAATGTCTGCGTTGTCAAAGATCAGTTCGGATTCATTCTTCACTACCGCGTAATGGAAAATGAATCCGATGTTCTGATCGCCGCACCTATAATTAAGGAAACAAAGGAGCGATTTGTTAATTTTGATAGTTGCTCCTTTGATAAGGGCTTTCACAGTCCTGATAATCAAAAAAAACTTGCCGAGATATTGAGAAAAGTGATTTTGCCCCGCAAAGGCAAGCTGTCTGCCATTAATCGAGAGATTGAAAACTCTGAGGAGTTCAGAGTGGCAAGGCGTAAACACTCAGCAGTCGAATCGTCGATTAACGCACTGGAAAATCATGGTCTCGATCAATGTCCCGATCACGGCCTAGACGGATTTAAACGTTACGTCGGTTTGGCGGTTTTGGCACGTAACATTCAAATTTCAGGCCACAATATTCAGCAAAAGGAGAATAAAAAGCAACAGCGCCTTAAAAAAAGGCAACGCTTGCAGTTGCGCAAAAAGAAGCCTGAAAAACAGTATCCCTGCGAAAAAAGGCAATACTGCCAGTTATCCCTAACTCCCTGACCCCTGAATAAAAATCATTATGACTCTTCACAGGATAGTTGCGCCTATTGACGGATTATTTCTCAAATCCTCCCTTTCTTTATCTCAATTTTCTTCCCTTCTAAGCAATTTCACACTTATTTTATTTCTCGTATGTCAGATTTTTGCTCATGAGTCTCTTAGTCGCGAGATAATTTTCACCTGATTTTATTAAAACCCTCGATTTCGTTCAGGCACTATATAGTGTCTGAACGAAAATGAGATTTTTGAGAAATATCATTAATATTTCATTTTGCAATTTGTTGACTCATGAGTAAACATCTGCACGAGATTTAAAAACGGATTGAAATTTTGGCATCCTTCATAATAGCTTAAAAGTAGTTTACACTTTCATGGGGAGT
>JAOZRC010000060.1 GCA_029940345.1 Desulfobacterales bacterium | reverse complement strand
ACCGCTCTCACGCTTTTGCAGCCGATTTAAGACTTTTCAAACAGGCTCTAAGATGCATCCTTCGAAACAACCTTAAAAAAGTTTACCCTTTTTCAATTTCGTCTCTACGGGTCTTGTTGTAATTCGTATGACTTTTCTCTATAGATATGTATCCCTAACGGGGCAAAGTGTTAACTGGTCAATGAAGGATGCCGTTCATGGCAATTACAAATTTTCACAAATATAAATTAAGGGGTTATGCCATATTGGAACTTTATCTGGACGGAATTATAATTATAGCAGGCGCTTATGGAAGCGGCAAAACCGAGATCGCCATCAATTTGGCGGTGAATCGAAAGCGCGCGGGCTATGATGTGAAAGTTGCCGATCTTGATTTGGTCAATCCGTACTTTCGAACGCGTGAAGCTGGCGCCTTGTTCAATCGTATGGGAATTGAGTTGGTTATTCCGGCGCAGAAATGGTTACAGGCCGATTTGCCCATTTTGTCGCCGGCGGTGTCCGGTTTGATTCGCCAGGCCGGGCAATTAACTATCCTGGACGCTGGCGGCGATGACGCTGGCGCCACCGTACTGGCAGCTCTCGCGGATGCGTTTGCTGACAAGACGGTTCGTATGCTTCAGGTGGTCAATCCCTATCGTCCCAAAACCGATACCATTGACGGATGTTTACAAATCAAGGGTGAAATTGAAGCGGCGTCTGAAATCGCCATTAACGGCTGGGTTGGCAATGCCAACCTGATGGACGAAACCACCGCGGAGGATTTATACAGCGGCTATGCTTTTGTCAGCGAACTGAGTCGCCTGACGGATCTGCCGCTTGAGTTCATAACAGTTGCGGAAGAGTTACTGCCGGAATTAAATTTAAATCGTTTTCAAACGCCTGTTTTACCCATTGTCAGGCAACTGACGCCTCCCTGGCGCAAAGCCGGCGTCATAAAAGCGAATAGATCGACCAAAAATTAAAATTGAACGGAGAGAAATAGCAAATGAGCTATAAGCACACAATTGACAATGATATTTGCAAAGGATGCGGGTTATGTATAGCCGTTTGTCCTAAAAAAGTATTAGAAATAGCGGATAAAGTTAGCACCAAAGGCTATTACCCGGCGTACCAGGCGCATCCTGAAGATTGTATTTATTGTGCGATCTGTTGTACGATGTGCCCGGATGTCGCTATCACAATAACCGAATCAGCCGATGAATCGGCAGCCAAGCAAGAAGCGGAGGTATAACATGGGCAAAGTATTGATGAAAGGCAATGAGGCCATTGGTGAAGCGGCGATTCGCGCCGGATGCCTGAACTACTTCGCCTATCCGATCACCCCCCAATCCGAAGTGGCTGAGTACCTGGCCAAACGTATGCCTGAAGTGGACGGCGTGTTCTTACAGGGCGAAAGTGAAGTTGCCGTTGGATATATGATTTTCGGGGCGTCCGCCTGCGGTGAACGCGTAATGACCACGTCATCGAGTCCGGGCGTCAGTCTGATGAGCGAAGCGATCAGTTATATTACATCGGCGCAATGTCCGGCTGTGTTTGTCAATATTATGCGGGGCGGTCCCGGATTAGGTGGCATTTTACCGTCCCAAGCCGATTATTTTCAGGCAACCAAAGGAGGAGGGCATGGTGATTACCGTCTCCTGGTAATGGCACCGGCCAGTGTTCAGGAAGCCGTTGAAATGGTCATGGAAGCGTTTCCGCTGGCTGAGAAATATCGTAATCCGGTGATGATCGTTGGTGACGGGTTGATCGGACAAATGATGGAACCGGTGGAATTTCCGGATAATCTCAGTACGCCGCCCAGCAACAAGGATGACTGGGCTACTAACGGAATGGACACACGCAAAAGTGACAAACGCAATTTGGTGAAAACGCTTTACCTGAATCCTGAAGATTTAAATAATCATAATCTGCTTCTTAAAGCCAAATATGAACGGATGAAACAGGAAGCGGTCAAATATGAGCCCTATAATCTGGATAGTGACTATGAGGTGCTGATTGTCAGTTACGGCACAATGAGCCGGGTTTGCAAAACCGCTATTGATATGCTGAAAGATGAGGGCATTGAAGTCGGAATGGTGCGGCCGCAAACTCTTTTCCCGTTTCCGGAGCAGGCTATTTTTGAAGCAGCGTCCCGTAAAAACTGCAAAGTGGCTTTAAGCGTTGAAATGAGTATGGGACAAATGATTGAGGATGTTGAACGCTGTGTGAAAGGACGTTTGCCGGTAAAGTGGCATGGCAAATGCGGTGGGGATGTACCAACGCCTGAAGAAGTTATTGACGCGGTGAAGCAGTTAATTGCCGAGTATTAGTATTTTTTGCAAATCTGATGGTATAATGGTATATAGGTCATTGTTCAGCAGGAATGCCCTGACACCTGAAACTATATGAAAACAGATGCCCTGTTTTATGAATTGTTCCGTCTGTCGCCAGCAAGTTTATTTGAACTTGTAAGATTAGACGTCAACGGCGAATATGTTTTTGAAAGCATTACCGTCAAAACAACGGAGAAACGTTTTGATGGTTTTCTGAAAAGCACAGATGGACATGGCCCAAATGTTTTTCTTGAAGTTCAGGGCTACGATGACCCTGTAATTTATTGGCGCTTGTTTCGTAAAATCAGCACTTGGTATGAGCAAAATGACAGCAAAACGCCGCTTATCGCCATTGCGCTGTTCATCGACAAAGAATATGACCCTGGTGAACCATTTTTAACCTGTGTTCACCCATGCCGTTTGATTCGTTGCGATTTATATGAATGTCTTAAAGTTTTAGGTGATCGGGCAAGCATATTAATGGTTTTGAAACCGCTGGTATATAAATCAAAAGAAAATTTGCCGGAACATGTCGGCCGCTGGACTGATGAAATCCGTTCGCTTAATTTGCCTGATGATAAATATAAGACTGTAACAGATTTGTTGGAATACGCCATTTTAGAAGGCATTCCCAAATTATCATTAAAGGAGCTTAGAAAAATGATACACTTAACTCCCTTGGAGGAAACTACCGCTGTTAAAGAACTGCTTCAGATCAAAGAAACTGAAGCCATGCTTATAGGAGAGAAAAAGGGGCGTAAAGAGGGGCGTAAAGAAGGAATTGAAGCAGGAGAATTAATCTGTAAAATAATTATGGCGCAAGGTTGTTTAAAGCAAACGTTTATACATCGGGAATTTCTGTTAGAACAGAGTATTGAGCAACTGCAAACGATACTGGCTAAATTGGAAGCGAAAATTCAATGAAGAAACGGAAATCGGCAACATGATACAATTGACCCCCTTGGAAGAAACTACCGCTGTTAAAGAATTGCTTCATATAAAAGAAACCGAAGCCAGTATAAAAGGAGAATTAATCGGCACGATAATTACACTGCAACGTGTTATGAAACTAACGTTGGCACAACGGGAACTTCTAATGAAGCAGAGTATTGAGCAACTGCAAACGATACTGGCTAAATTGGAAGCGAAATTTCAATAAAGAAATTGGAAACTGATGTTTTCCAATTCAAAAAATATTAAACTAGGGAGTACCTTATGGGAAAAACATTTAAAAAACCGGAGGCCCTTTCAGATCAGCCAACGCACTATTGTCCAGGCTGCACACATGGGATTATTCACCGGTTGGTAGCGGAAGTAATCGACGAACTTGGCATTCGCGGCAGTACGGTGGGCATCGCTCCGGTGGGCTGCGCTGTGCTGGCGTATAACTATTTCACTTTTGATTTCCAGGAAGCCGCGCATGGCCGTGCGCCGGCAATGGCAACGGGAATCAAACGGGTGCGTCCGGATCTGACCGTTTTCACTTACCAGGGCGATGGGGATTTGGCGAGTATTGGGATGGGAGAAATAATCCATGCCGCCAACCGGGGTGAAAAATTTACGACCATTTTTGTAAATAACGCTGTGTATGGGATGACCGGCGGCCAGATGGCGCCCACCACCATGCCGGGACAGCGCACCACCACATCTCCTTTGGGACGTAAACCCCTTGACGTAGGCATGCCCGTAAAAATGGCCGAATTGTTAGCTGCGTTGGAAACACCGGCTTATATCGCCAGGCAGACGGTTATTAAACCCAAATATATTAAAAAGGCTAAAAAGTCCATTAAAAAAGCATTTGAATATCAGCTTGAAAGGCGCTGTTTCTCATTGGTCGAAGTGGTCAGCACCTGTCCCACAAACTGGGGGATGACGCCTATGGATGCCATAAAATGGACGGAAAACACCTTGCTGCCCTATTATAAACTGGGTGAATACAAAACACCGACAAACGGAGGGAACGATGCAAAATGAGGTGATGTTTGCAGGTTTTGGCGGCCAGGGAATCATGTTGATGGGTAAAATCCTGGCGCATGCGGCGATGGAACAAGGACTTGAAGTGGCGTGGATTCCCTCTTACGGTCCTGAAATGCGCGGAGGAACGGCATATTGCACCGTCGTTGTGAATGAGCGCCCGATCGGCTCACCGATCATTCGCAACCCTCGCCATCTGGTTGCAATGAATCGTCCTTCCTTAGAAAAATTCGCGCCCATGGTGAAACCCGGCGGCGTTATATTGATCAATAGCTCGTTAATTGACATTGATGCCGGCCGCACGGATGTTGACGCCCTGAATGTGCCTGTTAATGAAATTGCTGTGGAAATCGGTGCGGCCAAGGCGGCGAATATTGTGGCATTGGCCGCTTTTGTCAGTCGCAGCCTTATGGTTGATTTTGAATTGATGCGCGAAGCCGTGAAAAATGAATTTGCCGGCAAAGCCAAGTTTATCCCGCTGAATATGAAAGCCGTGGACCGGGGCGCGGAGGTGGCGCGGGCATAACTGTTTGCCAAAAACAGGATTCTACATTTTTATTACAGATTGTTCCCAACCACACGAATAATTTCAGGTGGGCAAAAATATAGCGTTGCCCACCTTGTTCCACTCAATCAACATCCCAAAAGCTCGGTAGGAGTGGCATGTTTATTGCGTTGGATAAAGCCAAGGAAACTGCTTCCGCAGGAGCGACATGCCGGTTCCTGCTTTACCAGGCCGCACTTTCTGTATTTATTTGGCATTGCCTTTTGAATCAATCAATCAGTCTGTCTAAGCTGGTAAAGGAAGAAAAATTATGCGTAATCATAAAATTCTTTTAGTTGATGATGATACATTGGTTTTGGAAACAACCGGCGTCGCACTCAGGAACCGGGGTTACGACCTGAGAACCGCTCAAAGCGGCGCGGATGCTTTAAAATTACTGGAAGAAAAAGAGTTTGACCTGGTGATTACCGATTTGGTGATGGATGAGATTGATGGGATTGATGTTTTGAAAGCGGTAAAAGAAAAATGCCCCGATACAATGACAATCATATTTACCGGGCAAGGCAACTTATCATCGGCGATTGCGGCTTTAAGACTAAATGCTGAGGATTATTTATTGAAACCCTGTGAAACCGAAGACATGTTTTTTCGGATAGAGCGTTGTCTTGAAAAACTGGAATTAAAAAGAAAGATCAGCCGTTCCGAGGAAGCGCTTCGTAAGAGTGAACAGCGCTTTCGGACCGTTGCCGATTTCACATACGATTGGGAGTATTGGGTGGCTCCTGACGGAACCCATATCTATGTTTCCCCATCATGTGAACGGATCACCGGTTATACGGCAAAAGCGTTTATGCGAGATCCGGAACTCCTCAACCGAATTGTTCATTCTGCCGATTTAAGCGCCTGGGTGACGCATCAATGCCTGGCTTTTAAAGGCGCCGGGCCGCTTTCAACAGACTTTCGCATAATTACCACCGAAGGAAAAGAGAAATGGATTAGCCATAATTCTCAACCTGTGTACAACAACGATGACAAATTTATTGGCTTACGGTGCAGCAACCGTGACAGCTCCTATCGTAAAAGGATGGAAAGAGATGTCCTGAAAGCACGTAAATTTGAAACGATTGCTGTAATGACAGACGGTATCGCCCATGATTATAACAATTTGCTTAGTGTCGTAATGGGCAATATGTCACTCGCTCAAACCTATTTGAAACCCAGTGATAAAATTTTTAAACTCATCGGCAATGCTGAGAAAGCGCTATTGCAAATCAAAGACTTAACACGGCAATTGTTTACGTTTTCAGAAAATTTCACACCGATAAAAAAAAATATTGCGATTGCGCCGATGCTCGAAAATCTGGTGATGCTTTTTATCAGTGGCTCGGAATCCGAGTGTCAGTTCGATATTGCGGATGATCTATGGTCTGTTGAAATTGATCGTGCTCAAATCGGACAGGTCATTCGAAATCTGGTGATGAACGCCGAGGATGCGATGCCCTTGGGAGGTGTCATCACAGTGAGTGCCAGGAATAAAGAAATAACGCAAGAGGATGCGTCTGTCACTTCCCCTGGTAAATATATCGAAATAGCAATTGAAGACAGGGGAGTGGGAATTTCCCCGGAACTCATGGATAAAATTTTTGATCCTTATTTTTCCACAAAGGAAAAAGGGGTTCAAAAAGGAATGGGGCTGGGACTTGCCATTTGCCACTCCGTTATTAAGAAGCATGGTGGCTATTTGAAAGTTAAATCGAAACCGGGCGACGGTTCTGTTTTTTCCTTTTTATTGCCGGCTTCATCTCGAAAAACAGGAAAATCCGGTGCGCTCCGTTTCCCATTCTTTCCCGCGGCTCCCAAAATTTCAGAAAAAGTTCTGGTGATGGATGATGAGGAGATGATCAGGGAACTTTCCACCGAGATGTTGCGTCGCCTGGGATATGATGCGGTCAGTTCCGATGATGGCAAAAAAACCCTGGCCTTGTATCAGGAAGCAATGGAAACAGACGAACCGTTTGATGCCGTTATTTTAGATTTGACCATAAAGGGAGGAATGGGGGGGATCGAAACGATTCAAAAATTGCTTAAAATTGATCCGCAGGCAAAAGCAATCGTATCCACCGGTTATTCTGTCAATAAAATTATGATTGATTATAAAAAACACGGTTTTTCCGGTGTTGTCGCCAAACCATACAGTCTTCATAAACTGCATGATGTGTTAAGTCGTGTTTTTGAAGCATAAAGAACGCTACACGTATTCTTCGACAAGGAACGATAATTATGAAACTTGGTGTCATCGGTTTGCCGGCATCCGGCAAGACCACTATTTTGGAGGCGCTGACCCATTATGCGACAGATACAAGTCATAAAGGCGCTGATCGCTTGCATACCATCCGGGTTCCGGATCTGCGTGTTGAAATTCTGAGTGATATGTACAATCCTCGTAAAACTGTCTTTGCCCAGGTGGAATACTTTCTTCCCGGTCGGGCGGCACAGTCAGCTGAAGTGAATAAAACGCAGAATCCACTGACGAGCGTACGCGATTGTGATGCGTTGCTCCATGTCGTTAAAAATTTCAGCATATACGGGGGCGAAGCGCCAACACCGGCTGATGATTGGCGTAGCCTTGACCAGGAATTAATCCTCGCCGATCTGATTGTCATTGAAAAGCGCCTTGAACGCATTGAACAGGATAAAAAGCGCAATCGTAAAACCGAACCGCAAGAATTAAAACTGTTAGAAGAATGTTATCAGCATCTTGAAAATGAAACTCCCCTTCGGCAATATCCTGAACTTGCCGCGGCACCTTTATTGAAAGGTTTTGCCCTGCTATCGGCCAAACCCGTTCTGATACTGTTTAACAATGATGATGAAGATGACAGCGTGCCGCCAATAAAAGAATTGACGGACAGTGATAACTGTATGGCCGCTAAAGGCAAACTCGAACAAGAGTTAGCCCAGATGTCGGCCGAAGAAGCCGCCGAATTTATGGGTGAATTTAATATCGGCGCATCCGTTACAGACCGTGTGATAAAAAAATCGTATGCTTCGTTAGGGCTGATCTCTTTTTTCACGGTGGGAGAAGATGAAGTTAGGGCATGGACGATTCGTAGCGGAACACAGG
Organism: Desulfobacterales bacterium; assembly: GCA_029940345.1. Lineage (GTDB taxonomy): Bacteria > Desulfobacterota > Desulfobacteria > Desulfobacterales > JAUCGF01 > JAUCGF01. Next base: position 6,309 of record JAOZRC010000060.1, on the reverse strand, counting down.
CGGTTGACGCCGCCAGCGTTATCCATACCGATATTCAGAAGGGCTTTATCCGTGCTGAAGTTGTCGCCTACACTGACCTGATCGCTGCCGGCAACTATGTAGAGGCGCGCAAGCAAGGGGTCGTCCGGCTGGAAGGCAAAACCTACGAAGTTAATGACGGTGATATCATCAATTTCCGCTTTAATGTATGATGGTTAAGGTTCTCCAACGCTTATGGCGAAATTTTATCCGTAGGGCCGCCCTGTTTTTGGCCGGCATATTTTTAGTGTTTGGTGTCACAACGGGCATTACGCTTTTCAACTATTATCTACCTGTGTATCTGGAAACCGATTTGCTTCCCTCTTTAGCCCATCAGGCCGGAATCGGCGCCTTCTCCTGTGACGTGCGCAGCATCGGGTTGAATCATGCGGATATAAGTGATTTGCATTTCGGTAGCGCTGAAATAAACGCTGTTCGTATTGACTCCGTGAGACTGGACTATTCCGTTAAAGGCCTATCTGAAAGGCATATAAGCCGGATAATTATCAGCGACCCGGAATTTCAATTGCACCACCGGGATGGTCAGTGGCGGATTAAAGGGCTCAATTGGGATGCTGAATCGGATAACACGCAACACCCTCAACCTCCGAAAACAGATTCGGGGGCACTCTTCCCTGAATCCAACCAATTGCCTGTAACCATTGGTAAAATTATTATTCGTAACGCGGTTTTGGTGATTGCCTGGCAGGGGCATAATTTCAAATTACCTTTTGATATTGAAATAACGCCACAAAATATTTCTACATCCTTACGTCGGGTTGACAGCATCATCCATCTTTATCCCGCCGGCCAGGAACTGGTTTGTAAGGCTGCTATTGATTTTGTTCGTAAACATTTTGTCTTGTCATTGGATGCGGATAATCTCCAAGTGGCAAAACTCAAGGATTATCTGCCACTGCCGGATGATATTTTGTTGAACGGCAATATGGAGATTCATGCCAAATTCAGTTCAGCAATAGATTCTTTGAATCTCACTGGCATAATGGCGGATTTGTACTTCCGTAATTTTAAGGCTAGCTATGAACAAATGGTGCTGGAAAATTCACACCTGAAAGAAAATGAACAAACAATAAGGCCACTCTTACATATCCGTTTGATGGGAAAAAGTGCACAAATATGTGAGTTTACTGTTATGAATCTGGCTGTTTCTAATCCGGTTAATTTGAACCTTGAAACATTTTCAGGCATCCTGGAGACCCAAGCGGATCAGATTCGGGCAACTGGAAACTATGCCATGATTGCCACGCCAGGCGACAGACCTGCTTCCAAGTTCAGCTTTAAGCCCCTTAAGATTAAGGGGCAATATCAGGCCAATGTCAAACCCGATGGTGCGTGGGATTTGCTTACCTCAGCTTCAGCGCGTAAAGCGCAAATCCGATCAAACCAACTGACTTTTATATCCTCATCACAGCAAGTTACAATCACTGGCCAGGGCGAAAAAGGCGTGGGCGATATCCGGTTTGACGCGAATGTGAATGATTGGAAGGCTTTTTACCTTAATGCGGCCGACAACATATTTAAAGGTAAGGCGATTACCTTAAAAGGACGGATGATTGTTGATGACGCGCCCAATCATGAGCCGCAGATTACGTTTTCCATAAAATCACCGGTCAACGGATTGATGAATAAAAATGTCCGGTTTGAAATTCCGACTTTTATCACCACAGGCCAGGCAAAAGTTGATAAGCATGGCCGAATCAGATTCAATGGGCAAATCCGATTAAAAGATGCTTGGGTAAATGATTCTGAAACAGGCACAGCACTAAATGGTATTAATGTAAAATTGCCGTTGCAATGGCCCTGTCCACGTACAGGCGCCAAAGGCTTTTTGACGATTAAAAAACTGCAATGGCAACAGCAACACCTGGGTTCGCTAAAAGCCACATTGAATCAAAAAAATAAAGGTGGCGTTTTCACAGCGAATTATTTCAGCACCATCGCACCCAATCTGACAGCAGCCCTTTCCGGTAAATTAAACCTGTCTTCTTCAACTGATTACCAAGCCGAAATAGACTTTCAGGCGTCCCGTTATCAAACCGGCGATGCCATTGATATAACTCGTTTTCTATCACAGGCCAAAGGATTCACTTTCAATGGTGATTTGCATATTAACGGCGGCTTAACAATTCTCCCAAGCAGTGTCAGTGGAAGATTGCGATCCGAAATCAAGGATGCCCGCATAGAACTCAAAGAAACAGGATTGATTCTCGAAGGTGTGGATGTACTTGTGAATATACCGGATTTACCGAAAATACAAAGCGGTCCGGGCCAGGTTTTCAGGTTTAAAAAGGCGACATTGGGAAATCTCAAATTTGATAACGGTAAGATCAAATTTAAAATTGAATCCGTTCAGTCTTTTCTGATTGAGACTGGTGAATTCGGATGGTGTAACGGCCATGTAGATACGCCGGCCATACGCATTAAAGCCGGCGTTAAGGATTATTCCGGGGTCCTTTACTGTGATCGTCTCAATTTCAGCATGCTTTTGAACCAGTTGGGAGATGTAAAGGCTGATGGTCAGGGAACCGTAAACGGGCGCCTACCAATACAGTTGGTTAATAATAAAATCAGTTTTCAGGATGGCTTTTTGTATTCCACGCCCGGCGAAGGGGGAACCATTCAGATCATATCGACATCATTTGGCCAAGCTGATATGCTGTCAAATGGCCTCCTGCCGGACAATGCTCAAATCGCTCAAATCGAACTTGCCAGGGAAGCACTAAAAGATTATACTTACAAATGGGTAAAGTTAAATCTGACAACACAAGGTGAACTATTGAAAGCGCGTTTGCAAATGGACGGTAAACCGGCCAAGCCCTTACCTTTTATTTACGATAAAAAACTGGGTGCGTTCACACGCGTGAAGGCGGGCGCGGGGTCACGGTTCCAGGGAATCCGGCTCAATGTCAATTTCAGCCTGCCGTTGAATAAAATTCTGCATTACGGAACCAAATTGCAGTAAAAAGAAGAAAAAGGAGAATAATATGCCAATCGTAAGAAAAATAGCTGTTGCCGCTTTATTGTTAGTGTTGTTCGCGTGCCAGACGAAGCATGACATCAATGTTGAACCTGTCGAAATAAAGCCGATTCATATTACAATTGATGTCAATGTGCGCATTGAAAAAGCGTTAGATGACTTTTTCTCTGACATTGATCAGGAAGAGAAAAAAATAGACACAGAAACAAGTAAACAATAAACCCGGCCTTTATGTTTAAGGTCGGCTTTTAGCCAGTCTCTTAATTGATAATCAAAGCTTACGCGATGCAAAGGAGAAAAAAATGCAAAAACGAAGTTATTTAATCGTTTCCGCCGGTTTCATCTTTATTATATTTGTAATGGCCACGTTTGTTCAGGGCGCTGATATTAAGTCACGCATGCGAGAGCGACTGCCGCAAATTATCAACCTCAAAAATCAGGGCATTATCGGTGAAAACAATCAAGGCTTGCTCCAGTTTCGAACTGCCAATAAAAGCGGAGCTGACATCGTGAATGCCGAAAACAGTGATCGCCAAAAGGTCTATAGCGCCATTGCGAAACAACAGGGCGTGAGTGCGACGCTGGTGGGTCAAAAACGCGCTCAACAAATACGGGGAAAAGCTGCCGCCGGTGAATGGCTGCAAAAACCCAATGGGCAGTGGTATAAAAAATAGGCAATTCAGGGTATCCTTCATTTTGACCTAAAAGTAGTTTGCACTTTTCAATGGAGTGCCAAACTTACAGTCAGGCGTTTGATGTATGGCTGTGCTGTTAACCGCTAAACTGTAAGTTTAGCACTCCTCTGAATTGTAAACCCGAAAATGAAGGATGCCAAATTCGGAATGTGAAATTCGGAATTACGCCGACCAGAGAAATATAATTAATCTCGTGAAAAAAAATTCACTACGCAAGCCATTTTTAAATAAACTCCCCGGTTTGTGGGGGTTTGACCTGAAGCACTATCCGGTTCGGTTCGATATGAAAAACATCGTGACAGGAGTGGATAATATTCGTCACGATGTTTTTATAAGCCGCGGACTCCGTATGGCCACAACTAAACTGGTCACCTGCCTTTTAGCCCGTTACAGTCGTTGTGAAACCATTCTGAAAGTGAGATCTTCCGATTGGGTTAAGACCAAAAGCCGATTTAAGCGCTTTTGCCGGGATGTCATGTTGGATGCGATTAACAAGTCCAAAAAATATAACGTAGTTGAGATTGATGTGTTGGCGCAGATCGCCATTGCCAAAATGAGTCTGGAAACAATCCGGCTTCAATTTGATAAATTGGTTCATCGTATTAAAATTGATATCCGTAAACAGGGGTTGTCTCATCATCAGGATGACGTTCCGATTCAGCTTAAAGAGATACTATCCACGCTTCAGCAAAATAAAAACGAAATTATATTGCAAACGGATCGCGAGCTGTTCCAGTATTTTGTCGATGTGCAAAATGAATCCTTAAACATCATGCGGGAATCAACTTATGGTGTGGAAGCGATCATCCCCAATGAAATTTTCTTTAATCCCATTCGTAACAAAGAGTGCCTTCATGACGAAACGTTTATGATTAATGAATATGTCCTGTTAAGCTCACGCTCCCAGGACCCGGATAATTACCAGACATTGCTCCGGCAATTGAAACTTTTTTTTAAAATGTGCGGTTTGCAATATGGTTCCGGAGCGCGTCAATTTTCAAAACGCCTGGATACAATCAATGAGCGGGACGAGGATCGGGAGATTAACAGCCTTTTGAAACAGACTGATAATATCAATGTGTTATTTGATTGGTTTGAATCGGAAAAACGATATCGTATTGTCAGAAAGGACAAAAAGAGAAAAAAAGAGTATAAGTCTCAAAAAAAACAAACTAAAAAGCAGGCTCGGCTTCTAAATTTCTTATATAATAATTTTAAACGCACCGGATTGATTGATAAGATCGTAGCTGCATATATCATTCGGCCCGTATATGATCAATATTGCCCGCCTTTATCGCCTCAGCAGGTTTTACAATTTATTATTAATCCGAAAGCCCGAAAAAATGTTATTGCCCAATTAAAACGGATGAAAGAGTTTTACGGCAAACCGTTTGCTTTAAAGCCGCTCTGGGATTTGATAAAAACGGCCAAGAAAATAAATACATATAGTAAAAAGAGATACTTACTACGATTTTTGCATGATTTTACCCGCTATCATCGGGATTTTGAAAATTTTTCTTTACTTAATGAAGTCCTGGAAGAGATCAACCTTGTTACGGATAAAAAAACAATCCGTCTTTCCCGTGCCAATAACACACTATATGATTTCCTTCTGCCGCAGGAACAAAGGAAACAGAAAACACCTGTTAAAAGCCATGTGATTATTAAGGCGGATGTGCGCGGCTCAACTGACCTTACCTTTAAGATGAAACAAAAAGGACTTAATCCCGCTTCTTATTTCAGCTTGAATTTTTTCGATCCGATCTCCGATATTCTTTCCGAATACGGGGCGACTAAAATATTCATTGAAGGGGATGCGATGATTCTCTCCATTATAGAACGGGAAGATACCCCTGCCCGGTGGCATACGGTTGCCTGTGCCTGCGGATTGGCAAAGAATATGCTTGCGATTATCCACCAGACCAATATGAAAAGTCGCAAACACGGTTTACCTGTTTTTGAGTTGGGAATCGGCATAAGCTTTGAAAATAGTGCGCCGACTTTTCTTTTTGACGGCAACCACCGTATTATGATCTCATCGGCAATCAATTTGGCGGATCGGCTTTCCGGATGTTCAAAAATGGTGCGGCGACGCCTGGAACCACACAAAAAACCATTTAATTTGTATGTATTTCAACCCCAATCTGACCCATCTGAGCCGGGGGCGAACCACGCCACGGTGGATGATCTTGCCGCCAGATATAATGTAAATGGCATTGAGTTGAACCTTCAAGGTTTTCAAAAACTTTCCCAGGAAATTGATCTGAAAGCGGTGAAATGTTCCATGCCCGAACTTCAAAAAAAGAGCTTTAAGGTATATACCGGTAAATATCCCACCCTGTCAGGGCAATATCAACGCCTGGTTATCCGGGAGAATAAGATACCCGAAGTTAAACCGGATAGCCTTAAAATCATTGGCATGACATCACGCTATTATTATGAAGTTTGCACGCATCCTGGGCTATATAAGTATGTGGATAAAATGATGCGGTAGTGGCTGTACGGAATAATACCATTTGTAATAATTAAACTACCATGTAATTTCTAAGAGCCTGTTTGGAAAGTCGTGATCGAAGCGAAAAAGTGTGAGAGCGAGGG